>NZ_CAJSYK010000007.1:0-140738 GCF_910574135.1 Anaerostipes faecis
GTTTTACTGCCTGTACTTTGTATTCATGGTCATATTTACGTGCCACTTTGAATACCTCCTTATTCTCTTGGTTTTATTATGAAATCCTTGAGAATAAACTGTCAACTTTTTTTATACCACACCATTCAAGAGGAGATATAACTTTAACCTTATCAAGCATACTAAATACAAGTTCATTTGTCCATGCTAAATCTGATGTATAAAACTGTATTTGTGATTTCTCAGAAGAGCCCTCCACTTTATGAAAGAAAGAAGCATCAATTTTTGATGATAAAGAAAATTCGTCTTTCTGGTCATACTCAAGCACAACCTTGACATATCCATCTCGATATTCTTTAGAAAATAAATTTGCTCCATATTTTGTGTCAAATTTAATTATATCAGTTGGACGCTTCTGAAATTTAACATCTGCTATTTCAAAAGAAACAATGCGGTTAAGCCTAAACATACGAAAATCTTTTCGCTCTTGACAATAGGCGTATAGATACCATAATGAACATTTAAAAACCAGTTTATGTGGTTCTACAGTCCTAACTGTACGACCTTTATTAGAACAATATTCTATTTTTACGCAACATTGATTACAAATTGCTTGATGTAAAGAAGTTGCTTTTTCATAAGTGAATTCATCATTAAACCAAGAGGAAAGATTAATAACATACTGACTTTTGGTGAAAATATCCTTTTCTGGAACAGGAACAAGTTTTGCAATTAAATTCGTGATTGCTTCGTCCTTTTCAATACTATTTAATGCATTTAATGCTGTATATATTTTTTCAGTATCAGCAAAGGATAGAATATTTGTATTTATTTTATACTCTTCCATAATGGATATTCCACCGCTAATTCTAATACGGTTATCTTTTTTGTATTGGTAAGAACGGAAAGTATACCTAATAATCGTTATGTTTTTCGTTATAGGGAAGTATTTTCGATTAAGGCGGTATAGCCCCGATTACAAGGGCTTTACCGTCTTTTGAGTTTCTATGCGCCTTGCCGTTTCGGTTGCGTGTCAGAAAGGAAATTGATTTCCCCGACAAAGTTGAAAACAATATCTACTTTCTGTACCCGTTTCCCATCCACCTTTTCCGGCGCATGGACTATGATTTTTTTGATAAATTCGTTGACGATTGTTGGTGTGAGTTCCTTTATCCCCACATACTTGCGGATAATCGCGGAAAAGCTGTCAAAGTCGCTTTTGTTCTGTTCATAGGTATTGACTTCCTGCTGTTCGGACTTGACCTTTTCTTCCAGTTCCCGCTGTTCCGCTTCATACTCTGCGGATAGTTTCAAAAATCTTTCGTGACTGATTGCGCCGCTTATGTCGTCCTCATAAATCCGCTTGAAGATACGGTCAAGTTCTGCTATCCGCTTTTGTGCCTGTCCGACTTCACGTTTCCTGCGCTTCATTTCCTTTTCTGTTGCGCTTGAACGTTGTGCATACATCATTTCCCGGAAAGCCGTAATGTCGTCATAGAAAAGGGCGGTCACATCAAATATTCTACCCCATACTATCTGCTTCAAGGCTTCCTCACGGATAAAGTGAGCCGTACAGCTTCCCATGTTGCTTTTGTACTTTGCACAGCGGTAATGGTCTTGTCCTTGCCGAAAACTCTTGCAAGTAGAAAAGTGTAGCTTGCTCCCACAATCCGCACAGTACACCAAGCCGGAAAACAGCCCTTGTCGGTCTGCCTTTTTAGGAGGGCGACGTTTGTTCGCCCTTAGTTCCTGTACCCGTTCAAAAACGGCTTCTTCTACAATAGCTTCATGGGTATTGCGGAAGATTGCCTGCTGTTCCTTTGTGGTTGGAATCCTCTTTTTCAGCTTGTGGGATTTGGAATAGCTTTTGAAGTTCACCGTATGCCCGCAATAGTCCATACGCTCCAACATTGCCGCAATCGTACTTTCATGCCATTGATACGGGTTTTCGGGAAGCGGTTTCCCTTTCTGCTTTGCGTGATAGGCTTTAACGGTTAATATGTTTTCTGTCTTTAAGGTTCTTGCTATCTGCATAGGGCCTTTTCCGGCAATACACATGTCAAAAATCCGCTTCACCACAGCGGCGGCTTCCTCGTCCACAATCCATTGCTTTTTATCGGTAGGGCTTACCATGTAGCCATAGGGCGGTTTTGTCAGATGTTCCCCCGCCATGCCCTGCGCCCGTTTGATTGCCCGTACCTTTTTGCTTGTGTCTTTGGCGTAAAAATCGTTAAACAGATTGCGGAACGGGGTAAAATCATTGTCACCCTTTGCGCTGTCCACACCATCATTGATTGCGATATAGCGTACATCACGTTCCACGAAAAAGATTTCCGTATAGTAGCCGACTTTCAGATAGTCACGCCCTAATCGTGACATATCCTTAACTATGACCGTCGCCACGTTTCCGGCTTCAATTTCCGCAATCATGCGGTTAAAATTTGGTCTGTCAAACGTCACTCCCGATACACCGTCGTCAATGAAGAAAACGGGATTGGAAAAGCCATTGTCCGCCGCATATTTGGAGAGGACTGCTTTCTGGTTCACAATGCTGTTGCTGTCGCCCTCTAACGTATCTTCCTGCGAAAGACGGGCGTATAATGCTGTTATCTGTCCGGGCTTATTTGTATTTGCTGTCATGTGTTCATTCCTCCTGTAATGAACGCCCGACAAACAGTAGTGCTGTACTTATTATACATCGCCTATCCCTGTTTGTCATTGGGCGTTTTGACGGTTTCCGATTTTATGAGCCGTATCATCTTGTCGCGGAGCCGTTCCGAGCCGCCGCAGGAGGTAGACACTTCATAGTATGTGCCGCCGATTTTGTAGCAAACGGTTTCCTCTGTTGGTTTCCTGTTCTGCGGTACAAATTCACTATCCTTGATTTCAATATCCCATTCCATTCTTTTCCCTTCCTTTCCGTATTTGTTAAAGTGAGAAGTTTCGGAGCAAGCATAGGAAAAGAGTACCCTTTTCCGTAAATCTGCCCGTTTTCGCCTGCGGCTTTCGGACAGATTTTGCTTGTTGGGAAGAATCCCAAACCCCCTTGAAAATCCTCTCATTACCTACAACACCGCACAGGGCGGAAATGACGAAGTTTTGAGAGAAATTCTTCAAAAAGTTTTCCTTGTTCCTTAATACGGGGAAGTTTGGGAAATGCCAAAAGCTTAGAAAAATAAAACTTACTTTTTTTCAGAAAGAGGAAAATACGAAAATCCTATTGACATTTCCCTTTTTTATATGTTACATTAGTTATGCAACTATTGTAACATATAAAATTTTGTAAAAAGAGGTAATGATATGCCACCCAAAGTCAAAATAACAAAATCCATGATTTTGAACGCTGCTTTAAAGATTACACAAGAAGCAGGATATGAAAGCATAAACGCAAGGAGTATAGCAAATAAGTTGCAATGTTCCACACGCCCTATGTTTACCTGTTATGAAAACATGGAGGAATTGAAAAAGGATTTTCTTGATTTTGCTTTTGAATACTATAATCAGTATGTTGCTAACTACAATGCATCTATGAAAGTAAAACCCTGTCTGCTTCTGCCGCTTTCCTATATTGCATTTGCAAAAGAGGAAACATATTTATTCAAACTTTTATTTATAGATGATATGGATTTAGATATGGTCGTAGCTAATGATTTTTATAAAGAAATCGGTAATGTGGAAAAGGCAAAAGCATTTTCAAAAATGACAGGTATAGAATTAGAGCGTGCAAAGAAGATATTTTTAGATTTATTCCTTTATTCTCATGGTATCGCTGTCTTGACTGCAACAGGGAAAATGTCATTGGATAATGATGATATAGAAAAAATGCTGTTAAACTTTTTGTCTGCTTTTGCGGCTGAAAAGGATATTAAATAATATTTTCAAGAAAGGCAGGTATCAGAATGAAAGCAAACCAATATTTAATCGACTTCTACAATAACTATGACGAGGATAGGCGTCTTGAGCAAAAACATGGTTCAGTAGAATTTCTTACCACCATGCGTTATATACAGAGGTATTTGAAGCATGGTAATCGTGTACTTGAAGTTGGTGCTGGTACAGGACGATATTCTCATGCGTTGGCGCGTCAGGGCTATGCAGTTGACGCAGTAGAATTGATAGAACATAACATAGAAGCTTTTCAAAGAAATACTTTACCACATGAGAATATTTCTATTATTCAAGGAAATGCCTTAGACTTGTCTGCTTTTCCGGACAATCAGTATGACATTACACTTCTGTTAGGCCCTCTGTATCATCTTTATACGAAAGAGGATAAGAGGCAGGCCATTCGTGAAGCAATCCGTGTAACAAAGCAGGGAGGCATAATTTTTGCCGCATATGTTATTTCCGATGGTTGTTTGCTTGACGAGGGATTTCACCGAAACAATATCAATGTTGCTGAATATGTAAAAAATGGGCTGCTTAATGCTGAAACATTTGCCGCAAAATCGGAACCAAAGGATTTGTTTGAGCTTGTTCGTAAAGAGGATATAGATGATTTAATGTCGATATTCCCAACAACCAGACTTCACTATATTGCGGCGGACGGTTGCTCTTTATTTATGCGAGAAGCTATTGATGCTATGGACAGTGAAACATTTCAACTATATCTGAAATATCACTTTGCTATTTGTGAGCGCCAAGATTTATTAGGAGTTACGAGCCATGCAGTTGATATTTTTAAGAAGTAATCTTAAAGAGGGAGTGATTCAATGCAGACTTTGCAATGGATACGCTGTCCTGTCTGCGGAAATAAAACGAGGCTGCAGATACGGGCAGACACAGAATTAAAAAATTTTCCTCTTTTTTGCCCTAAATGTAAACAGGAAAATTTGATTGATGTAAAAAAATTAAATATAATCGTTATTAGAAAAACTGAATAAAAGTAAAGAGCCAGACGCACATAAGACGCAGAGCCGACAGACTTGTGGTAAATCACAGTTTGTCGGCTTTCTTTATGTTCAAAAATAGTGAGCATTTCTGTAAATTTTACAGATTATATATTGCGTATATTAGCAGGAGTTATGATGAAACACAAAATATGTCAACAAAATAGGATAGTTAATGACCTGCCAAAAAAAGCCAAGTTACCGGCAAATACTATTGTGTCTGTGAGTATGAATACACATATCATTTAGTATGTCTTAATAACTCATATTACCCAAGAACCTATGCGGATAAATTCTGCATGGGTTCTTGTTGTAATAGCCCCCTACCGGGAAGAAAGGGGGTGAGAGAAAATGAGATATTCTGAACAGTTCATAGAGCATATTGAATATGCGTTCAATGCGTTCTGTAAGATTGTCCTGCGCTATGAAGCAATCAACGCATGGCGGGATTTGAAGCGGAAAGAAGCAAGGGAAATATCCCTTGAATATCTGATGTCGGAAAGATTTTTTGAACCGTCTGCTATGGATAGTTACTTTGAAAAACAGGACAAGCCGACTGCATTTCTTGTGTTGAGAAAGAAAGTGATAGTTGATAATGAACAGTTAGCAACAGCATTGTCAAAATTGCCGAAATTAAGACGGGAAGTCCTGTTGCTTTATTACTTTGTCGGCTATCGTGATGAAGCAATCGGCAGACTATACGGGCGTTGCAGAAGCACGATAAACAGCAGACGAAATATTGCACTGAAACAGTTGCGAAAGGAATGGGAGAAACTGGAGCATGAGAAACAAGAAGCTGATACCTTTTGAAGTAATCGAAAAAGCGGTTGCCGGAGAGCCGGAAGCAATAGACGCAGTATTACGGCATTATACAGGATACATCAAGTATCTGTCTAGGTATAAGGGGCATATCAATGACGATACACAGGACAGACTAAAAGCAAAACTGGTTGAAGCTATATTAAAATTCCGCTTCGACCGTTAGGAAGTAGCAAAGACAGGAAAAGCTGTCAAGGGTAAACTTCGCGCTACGCGCCCTTGACAGCTTTTCCCGCCTTTGCTTTTGGTCAGTCAAGAGGACGAAATCAGTAAACTGCTTTCGCCCTCTATTTATTATGGGGTTTGTTACGCAGTAGGAGTTATTTTGCCCTTGATTTATGCAGGTTTGCGGGCGTTGAAATGACGGGGTAAGGGTTTTATATGTCTGCCCTCAAAAACGGCGTTCTATTGCGTAACAGAAAAGCAGAGAACCGACCACTAAAGAAAGTGATATATTCTCTGCTTTTGTTTGCACCCTGTCTGTCAGCGTTATTGATAAGTTGTTGTGAATACTTCCTTATCACTATTAACCTTTGTGTTTTCATGCTCATAGTTGTTTCTCCTTTTTAGACCATAATATAAAACCAATCCAAATTAAATAATATTATATCACTCCAATTCTAAAGAGGTAAAACTTGAAAGTAAAGAGTGCAAATCTAATATTATATTTGCACTCTATTCGATATTTAATTGTATTGAAATTTTACTACTACCAGTGTACGCCCCTGGGGATATGGGATAAATAAAAACAAACATTGTATTAGGGCATGCAGAAAACAGACAGATTTGTTCTGTTTGTGTAATATGAATAATTTATTGAATGAGGAGAATTCTGTGTAAACATACATGAAGTTCTTATTTTTTTTGTCTTCATTTCCATATAACTTTCATTAAGTTTTATTTTCTTTTATTTTTACTTGAAAAATGAAAGTTAATATGATAATATACAAGTATAAAATAAAAGATAATAAAAGAAAACAAAATGGAGGAATCAGAAATGAAGTTAAGTGCAGATCAAATAGCAGGTATGGTAGACCACACAAACCTGAAAGCTTTTGCCGATGAGGCAATGTTCGAAAAACTATGCGGTGAAGCCAGAGAATATGGTTTTAAGATGGTGGCCATCAATCCTGCGCAGACAGAACGGTGCAAACGTCTTTTAGAAGGGTCTCCGGTTCACGTAGGGGCAGCCATAGGATTTCCGCTGGGACAGACAACTCTGGAATGTAAAGTATTTGAGACAAAAGATGCCATCGAAAAAGGCGCGGACGAGATCGACTATGTCATCAACATTGCAGAATTAAAGAACAAAAATTATGACTACATAAAAAAAGAGATGGAAGAGATCGTGGCAGAGTGCAGAAAAGCCGACGTGATCAGCAAGGTCATCTTTGAAAACTGCTACCTGACCGATGAAGAAAAGGTGAAAGTAGCTGAAATAGCAAAAGAAGTAAAACCTGATTTTATCAAGACATCAACCGGATTCGGTACAGGAGGGGCTACGCCGGAGGATGTGAAGCTCATGAAGACCACAGTCGGTGATGAGGTGAAAGTCAAGGCTGCAGGAGGAATCAGAGATTTAAAGACAGCGCTTCAAATGATCGAAGCTGGAGCGGAGCGTCTGGGAACCAGTGCGGGCGTGGAAATTGTGGAAGAATTAAAAAAACAGGACTAAAGAGGTGGACAAAATGAAGAAGGTTAGAGTATGTTTGATCGGTTCCGGCAGAGCAGGGATGATTCACGCGAGAAATATGGCGGGAAGTGTTCCGGGCGGAGAGATCTATGCCACATGTGACCCGGATATCAGCACAGCCGAAGCCGCGGCAGAGGAGCTTGGAATCGGGACTTATTACCAGGACTATAAGCAAGCGCTCAGTGATGAACAGATTGACGCAGTGATCATTGCCTGCCCGACCAAATATCACAGAGAAATCGCAGTGGCTGCGGCCAATGCGGGAAAACACATTTTCTGTGAAAAGCCTATGGCGATGAATGAAGAAGAATGTGACGAGATGATCAAAGCCGCAGAGGACAACGGCGTAAAGCTCCAGATCGGATTTATGAGACGGTTTGACGACAGCTTCAGGGAAGCCAAAAAAATGATCGAAGAGGGAGAGATCGGGGACGTGGTCCTGGTGAAATCCCACACGAGAGGGCCGAGCAAGCCGCGTGAGTGGATGTATGACATTGAAAAAAGCAACGGCCCGCTGGCGGAGGTGTGCAGTCATGACATTGACACGGTACGGTGGTTTGCAGGAGGTGAATTAAAGAGTGTCTATGCATTGGGAGGGAACTTCCGGAATAAAGAGATCGCAGACCAGTATCCGGATTTTTATGACAATGTAATCGTGAATGCAGAATTTGAAAACGGAGTGCACGCCTGTATTGAGGGAGCACAGTATGTGCAGTATGGCTATGATGCCAGAGTCGAGATCCTTGGCACAAAAGGGGTGATCTGTATCGGGGATATGCATGAAAAGAAGATTACAAGTGCCAATGAGACTCATGAGCTTAAGAAACCTGCGATGCACAGCTGGACTCATCTGTTCAAAGATGCGTACCTCCTGGAAGACAGAAGTTTTATTGAAGCGATTTTAAATGACGGCGAAGTGGAATGCAGCGGCCATGACGGAAAAATGGCAGTGAAAATTGTGAAGGCGGGGAATGAATCAATTGTACAGAAAAAAATAGTTATGCTATAAGAAGGATAGGAGGAAATTATGGGGAATGAAGCGACAGGATTCCGTGCCAGGATCCAGAAGTTCGGAGGAGTTTTAAGCGGCATGGTAATGCCGAATATCGGGGCATTTATCACCTGGGGACTGATTACGGCGATGTTTTTAAAGACAGGCTGGTTTCCAAATGAAAAGATTGCCGTACTGATCGATCCGATGTTAAAGTATCTGCTTCCTACTTTGATCGGATATACGGGAGGAAAGAATTTTTACGGCGACCGCGGCGGGGTCATCGGTGCGGCAGCTACCATGGGAGTTATCGTAGGATCTGATATTCCGATGTTTATGGGAGCCATGATCATGGGGCCTTTGGCTGCTCTTTGCATGAAACAGGTGGACCGTTTGTTTGAAGGCAGGGTAAAACCGGGATTTGAAATGATCGTCAACAATTTTTCCTGCGGGATTCTCGGAATCTTTTTAGTACTGGCAGCATTTTTTGCGATCGGACCGTTTGTGCAGGTATTAAACCATGTGATGTCTGCCGGTGTAAATGTCATCATCGATCACGGCCTTACACCTTTTGCGAGTATTTTTATTGAGCCTGCGAAGGTTCTGTTCCTTAACAATGCTATTAACCACGGAATTCTTGGACCTCTGGGAATCACCCAGGCAGCAGAGGCAGGAAAATCAATCTTATTTATCCTGGAGCCGAATCCGGGTCCTGGAGTTGGAGTTTTGCTGGCCTATACATTCTTTGGCACAGGGACAGCGAAAAAAACAGCGCCTGGTGTAGCAATCATCCATGCGTTCGGCGGAATTCATGAACCTTATTTTCCATATATCCTTATGAAGCCTCAGATGATCCTTGCATCTATCTGCGGTGCGGTGTCAGGAAACTTTATTTTCCAGATGTTTGACTGCGGACTGGTAGCAACCGCTTCACCGGGAAGTTACTTTTCCGTGCTGGCAGTGGCACCGAAATCTGACTATCTTCCGATCATTGCCGGAATGCTCATATCCACTGCCGTATCATTTGGAGTCGGCGCGTTTATCCTGAGACTCTGCCGTGACTCCGATGAAGAAGCGCTCCAGAAGGCAGTGGCAAAGAAAGACTCTATGAAAGCAGAAGGCACAGGAGGCGGAGGCCGTATCGGTGCACGGGAAGTCATTGATTTTACAGGGAAAGTCATCAAAAAAGTATATGTGGCATGTGACGCAGGGATGGGTTCCAGTGCCATGGGAGCCTCTATACTCAAAGATAAGGCAAAACAGGCAGGTCTTGATATCGAGGTGAAAAACGTGGCGATCCCGAATCTTCCGGCAGACGTGGATGTGGTTGTCACCCATGAATCACTGACGGAGCGGGCTATGAGAGAGCGTCCGGAGGCCATACATATCTCCGTGGATAACTTCCTTTCCAGTCCAAAGTATGATGAGATCGTAAGAAAACTGACAGAGGAGAAAAATCCTCTTCCAGTACTGAAAAAGGAAAATATCAAAGTGACAGATCAGCCGAAAACAAAAGAAGATGTAATCCATATGATTGCGCAGATGCTCTTAAAAGACGGATATGTCACAGAAAGCTATGAGAAGGGCATGCTTTTAAGGGAAAAAGAAAATCCGACCAATCTGGGCAACGGAATCGCTATCCCGCACGGTGTTCTGGAGGCCAAGAAGGAAATCAAGGCATCGGGTATTGCCGCATTGATCGTACCGGACGGAATACTCTGGAATGACGAGACAGTGAGACTGGTTATCGGGATCGCAGGAGCCGACCAGGAACACCTGTCTATTCTTTCAAATGTCGCACTCACTCTGAATCAGGAGGAGGCAGTGAGAAAGATTGTAGATGACAGGGACGTAGAAGAACTATATCACATTTTGACGAAATAGCAGAAGCAAAGCTGCGGGGGCGGTAGTTCCCGCGGCTTTTCCTTTTGAGGCCGCTGTGCTATAATTTATCTTAACAAAAAGTACACGAAAAGCACGGAGGGATCGCATGTTTGCAGAAGAAAGAAAAGAAAAGATCATGGAGCTTCTAAGGCAGAATAAGAGGACGAGCATCGGGGAGCTCACCGAAATGTTTCAGGTCAGCGGAACAACGATCCGTACTTACCTCACAGAGCTTGAAAGAGCTGGAAAACTCATCCGGACACACGGAGGAGCCATGCTGAATGAAGATGTCCTGGACATGGAAGAGTCCATCTCAGCGAGAAAAGATAAACGGATGGAAGAAAAGCAAAAGATTGCAAAGACTGCCAGAGCAATGATCGAAGACGGCGATATGATCCTCCTGGACAGCGGGACGACGACGCTGGAACTCGCCAAGCTCTTAAAGGATGCAAATAATCTGACGGTGGTGACCAATGACCTCCAAATCGCTTTGGAACTTCAGAGACATCAGGGGATTTATCTCATATTTTTAGGCGGTCATGTGAGAAACTATTTTGAATGTACGGTGGGCAACATGGGACTTAAATTTTTGGAAAATCTGTC
This sequence comes from Anaerostipes faecis, assembly GCF_910574135.1. Taxonomy (NCBI): domain Bacteria; kingdom Bacillati; phylum Bacillota; class Clostridia; order Lachnospirales; family Lachnospiraceae; genus Anaerostipes; species Anaerostipes faecis. The sequence goes on from NZ_CAJSYK010000007.1 coordinate 10,859, forward strand.
TGCAGATAAGGCATTTATGTCTGCCAATGCCCTGTCCCTGGCCAAAGGTGCCACCACGCCGAATCTGGAACAGGCAGAGATCAAAAAAGGGATGATGGGGATCGCAGAGTGGAAATATCTTATCTGTGACAGTTCAAAGATCGGAAAACGCACCATCTGTTCCTATGCAAAAGCGGAGGAGTTCCACCGGCTGATCACCGACGCACAGATACCGGACCATGCAAAGGAGGTCCTGGAAAAGCAAGGAATAGAAGTGGTTTGTTCCTGAAAGGATAAGGAGGGAAGGCCGCAGAATTTTCTATGAAATAAAGAATCCCGCAGACAGTGGTGTGCACCGTCTGTGGGATTCTTGCAAAATCTATTTAATTCAAAAAGAAAAAGATTAAGCTAATTTGGATACGTTCTCAGCCTGTTTTCCGCGAGGTCCTTCTGCGATTTCAAAGCTAACCTGCTGTCCTTCTTCTAAAGTCTTGAATCCATCACCTGAGATTGCTGAGAAGTGTACGAATACATCGTCTCCGCCTTCCTGAGAAATAAATCCGTAACCTTTTTCTGAGTTAAACCATTTTACTGTACCAGTGTTCATTTGGGTACCTCCATTAAAAATAAAAATTAACATTACTTTCATTATCAGCGAAATAAAAAGATCACGTTCCAGAGGGATACATAGCAATGCAACATCTACCCGGACGTGATCTATACATTCACTAATAACAGTAATTATCATACCACAACCATTGTTTTTTTACAAATACTTTTTTAAACTATCGATACTTTCTTCGTAGAGTTTTACAAGATCAGATGCCATCGACAAATTGTCCTTGGAAGCGTCACAGTTTTTATGAGAACTCTGTATCAGCTGGATCATTCCCATGGTATATCCCTGGATGGACATTTCTGCTAAATGGCTTGTAGATTTGTCGGCGAGGGCTTTCATCTTGGTCATCCATTCCGCATATTTTTTCTGAATTTCGCCGATTTCTTCCGGCTGCTGCATGTCTTTTGTCATAGCCTGTTTGACTCTTGAAAAAAAGTCCTGGAACTGCTGTTCCTGCTGTTCTAGACAACCTTTCAGATCACAGTCTGAGGTGGCCTGGGTGAGCTCAGGCATGGTATTTAACACCATCTGAAGATTTTGATACATCTCGTTTAATAAGTTCTGGTTATCCATAATGAAACTCCTTTCAAATACATCTGTTACAGGTAGCATTTACATAAAACAGAAAAATTATACCCAAAGGGCACATCGTATTTTATGTCCTTTGGACCTGGCGCACTTCGCGCGTTAAGGTGTGCAAAAAGGAGTCATCTGTGTTAAAATTATCAGAAAGCAAAAAGAAGGGAAGTGAATCTTATGGGTAACCGTGAGAGTTTTGAAAAAAATATGAGGCGCAGAGTGGAGGCCATCCGCCATGTGAGCGACCACAGTATTTTCAATGAATTGAGAGGAAAGATTGTGGATTACAATTATGATGAAAAACGTGTGACGATGGAATATGAGGTCGGGGATTTCCACCGAAACGGATTTAATATTATGTTTGGGGGATCTTTGGTGGGGATGTTTGACATCACCTTTGGCACGCTGACAAGCGGACTGGGCGATTATGATATCGCACCCACGGTCCAGCTCTCCACTTCCTTTCTGAAGGGAATCCCCATTGGATCTAAAGTGACAGTAAAAGCCGAAGCTGTATCCACTGGAAAAACGATCATGAATTTCATGGGAAAAGCATATGTGGGGGACGAGCTGGTGGGCAGTGCCACCGGAATATTTAAGACTCCGAGACCATTTAAAACATTTCGGTAATCTGTAATTCATGACATTTTCCACATGATTTCCGTTCGGCTCTTAGAATGCCTCACTCCAGTCATGTAGAAAATGGACATAATGTCATACCCGCAGGGCACACCGCATTCTCCCACCTCGAAGCCTTTTTTTACGGAAGTCAGGCCAAGACGGTTTCTGAGCATCTCTAACAGGGATTCTCTCACATCTTTCAGTGTCCGGGTAGAAAGATCGGTCCTGCACAGGACGCAGCAGCTCCAATAGAGATCGTTCCGTGGTTTTCGATGAAAACTCCATTTATCCCCCTTATATATAATCAGATTTTTTCAATGCCTCAAATACCCTCTGAGGTGAAAGAGGGACCTCATTGACGGGAATCCCGGTTGCGTGAAGAAAAGCATTGCGGATGGCCTGGGCAGGAGGAATTGCGGGAGGCTCGCCCAGAGCCTTGTTTCCGAACGGGCCGTTGGATCTTCAAGTTCTACAAAGTCCAAACAGAGATCCGGGGAGTCCATCATAGTGGGAAGTTTGTAGTCTAACAGGCTGCCGTTCAGTACGCGCCCGGTCTTTTCATCCAGGAGCATCTGCTCACTCAGACCATAGCCTATGCCCACGGACATATCGCCGTGGACCTGCATGGAGGCCATCTGTGTAAAAACAGTGTCGGAACCCTGCCCGATTTCTGCGGCACCGGTCCGGAGATGGACACTTCCGTCCTGATTGAGGATAAGTCTGGTTCCGGATATTTCCATGGAAATTTTATAGGCCAGATCATCCATCATCCATCGGATATGAAGCAAAACTGGGGAATACCGTAACCCCTCATGGCTCCGCCTGCCGGTGCATTTGTATAGACGGTATAAGCATCGGCGCGGATATTCTTTACATCATATAAATGGCGCCATGCGGTAGCACCGTTGGCTGCGATGGCATGGCCGATCTCGTGCTCAATATTTTCCGGAATTTTCCGGATACCCTCTCATAAGCATCTACCCTTTTTATGCTTTGACCAACAGTTTTCATAGGCAATCCCCCTCTGAATATAAAATACCTGAGCGTTTTCTAAAAACATTCTATGAAAAAGAATGCTGTTAGAGACGCCCAGGCCACGATCTAACGAAAGTCAGCTGACGCATGAAGCCAGAAAACGTTATTTGTGGAAAATATACACGGTAACAGATTCCGCGTAAAATATTTTATCTTTGACGGTTCCTTTCAGAAGAACGCTGCGGTCCTTTTTCAAGTCCTTTAAGCTGCCTTTCCGGTAGCTGGTTTTTGTTCCCTGATCATAGGCATCACAGACGGTAATCTTCAGATCCTTTTTGTATTTTACTGTGATATGAATATTAGTGCTTTCAGCAATTTGTCCGCCGTTTTTCTTGTCATCATAAGTGTTGATCTTGCTGATCGTAAATGTTCCTTTTCCCAGACTAATGACAGTACCGTTCAGTTCTTTCTTTTCTTCGGAAGGCCCATCTGTCTTGACGCTCTCGCTGTCTGTATTGACAGGGTCGGACAGAACAATGATATCCGCATTCCTGTCGTTTTTAGAAAACCAGACAGAAACTTTGGAATGTTTTTTCACAGATTTCAGCTGAGATAAGCTGTATCGCTTATAGACAGTATTGATCTGATGAAAGCTGGTCTTCTCTTTTTCATAGCTTAAGTGGAAGATTTTTGTAGCAGGGGTGATATTTATGACAGAAGGATCGCCGAATGCCTCATCTGTGTCGCTGGTACAGCGGAGCTTTCTGTTACTTCCGGAAATAAAGTAACCAGTGTAATCAGGCTCTCTTTTTGGTATGTCCTCCCCGCCTATGACAGTACTTTTATAATGCACGAGGCCCAGGCGGTTCCCGAATTCCGCATAGGCGATCACACCCGCTCCGACAAACGAAAGGAATCCAAGGATGAGACTGATAAGATAGATCCGGTGAAGATCTTTCCTGCACAATGCCGTTAGAATATGGAAGCAGAGAATCCCCGCGGCAGCGCCGAGCACATTCAGGAGCAGGTCGTCAATGTCGGCAGATCCAAGATAAAAAACATATTGGCTGGTCTCAAAGAAGAGACTTAAAAGAGCCGACAGGAACAGAATCTTTCGCTTAGAAATTTTCGGGCTTTTCAACAGAGCAAGAAGATAACCAAAAGGAAGGAAAATCAGGCTGTTTCCCAAAAGATTTGATATGCTCCACAAAAAATTTCCGTTCCCTGCAATGCGGGAAAAATTAAGAAAGGTCTGAAAAGGAATAAGGTTGAATGAACGGAATCCCTTTTTTTCACCGGTCAAAAACTTTGGAAGAGCAGAGAGGTCCGTATCTTTTAACAGAACGATCTTTATCAAAATCAACAGATAAAATATAAATACTGCCCAGAAAAATCGTTTGAAATATTTGTTTGTTTTTGTTTGTCTTTGTTTGTTCATAGTGATCTCCTTTGCTATGTGTGGAGATCAGGCAAAACGGAATCATTCAGAACTGGTAATTTCAAGGTGCTGGATGAATTTCCCGTTGTTTGTATAGGTGTTTAAAATAATGTTAGGATAGGTTTCCAGTATCTTATGGACAATCATCAGCCCATTGCCCCGGCCCAGTCCTTTATCTGACAAGCCGGGCACTACGTCCTTCTCCCTCCGGACAGAGTTGGAGATGACAGCTTCATACATATCTTTATTTGAGACGAACCGGATGTCGATCTGTTTGTCCATGGTAAGAGCAGCTTCCTCCATGGCATTGTCGAGGAAAATCCCCAAAATGCGGATAAAGTCCAGAAAATCAATGTTATCTGTGATCAGACTTTCTTTAAAGACACCGTCGAACGACAGGCGGATGTCTAAGTGCTCCTGAAAGCCGGCAGAGATTTTATAATATAGAAAAGCTCTGAGCTGTTCATCGTCTGCCTGCTGCAGCTGGGCATATAAATCATTTTTCTTAAGCTCATCCTGAAAATAAGGATTGACGGTTTGTTTAAAATATTTTTTCAGAGGTTCATCATGGCTGTTCTCAATTAGATGGCCCAGTGTAAAAAGGATATTTTTCATATCATGCTTTAAATTTCTGATCTCGGTCAGATTTTTCTCCAGATCATTGCTGTACAAAAGCAGGTTTTCCTCATAGCGCCGTTTTGCGTCAATGGTAAAACGATATTTGGAAAACATAAGAAGGGTCGCCAGGATGATGATCTGAATCAGCATGACACAGAGCGTTATCGTATCAATACAATTCATGATCTGATTATAAAATTCAAGATAATTCGCCGTATAAAAAAGCGTCATGAACGTGGAAAGCTGATATTGAAAAATCAGAGCCAGTAAAAACAAACAAATGGTACATAGAATAAAATTGCGGGCGATCTTCGGATATGACTTTTCCAGCACTGAAATTTTGAAGAGATATTTCCCGAAAATTTTTTTTATCAGAAAGATAAACAGTGTGTCCAATAACACCACAGCAGCGGAAAGAAGGACAAAGATCCCTGCTTTGACCAGATATTCAGTCTGCAGTCCGTTTGCATAGCGGAAATAAAAATCTTTAAAAGAGTCATAAATGTTCCGAAGAAACATACGGTTTGCTACATACAGGATAAATGTGATCCATGAAAACAAAACTTTGCCTTTCTGAAGCTCTTTTCTGTAGTAGCCGATGCCGAAGATCAGAAAGAAGATCAGGAAATCTGAAAATCCTTCAATAAAGTACGTTTTCGACACGACCATGAAGATTACAGAAAATAGCAGCAGATAATCAGGGAGCCGAAAGCGCAGCAGATTTAAAATGGCGATAGACAGAACAGAAACAAGGCTCATCACGAAGTACTGCATAACCGTAGTACCAGTCATTGACAGTATTCTTGGAAACTGTGTGTACCATATCACCCCCATGGCTGCAGGATAAAGCAGCCACATGATCTTTTTAGCTTTGCTTTCCATAGATGACTCCTTTTATTTCATTTCTCTGCCGGAAGGAACAGGGGACCGTATCCCCATTGATAAACTTGACCATTCCGTCAGAGAGACTGATCATATGGCACTTCTGGACAATAACGGAGCGGTGGCTCTTCATAAATCCCTCTCCTAAAGTCTCAAGTGCATGGTCGATCGTTTCACGGACTGTAATGGAAGAACCGTTCACTGTATGATAGCAGATACAGTGGGACTTCGTCTTGACTGCCTCCACATACAGGATATCGGCTTTGGGAAGTGACAGCTCCTCGTCGGTGCCGATTTTTAAAGTGACAGTTTCCGTATCCTTCTCTGATTCATCTGGAGGAAAGCTTTTTTGGGCCAGATAGATATACTGATAACAGCACTGGTTCATCTTCATAATGTCTGTGGTTTTTTCGATAAAGCCAAAAGGCTCCACTCCAGATTTCAGTACTTTAAGTGCCAGTTCATAGTGGTTCGTCACAAATACGATCTTTGAACCGGGAAAACTTTTTTTGACCTGTTTTGCAATATCAATTCCATTAAATTCATTGCTTCCAAAGTCCAGATCCAGAAAGAAAAGATATTCACCGGGATGTTTCTTTAAAAAAAGAAACAGTTCCTGATAGCCGGAGGCAACACATGCAATCCGGCCCTCAGAGATGGACTCTGATAAAATATGTTCTACCTGTTCTCTGATGATTTTTAAAATAAAAGGATCATCATCGCAGAGAATGATTTCTAACATAAAACTCCTTTCTAATTGCCTGATCTCTTTTGATTCCTATACAGGAACTACTATAAGAGAAGAAAACAAAAATGTCTTAAAAATATCCTGTGATACCGCGGACAGAACGTGAAGTTTTAAGAATTAATTACGTTCAGGACAAAAACCGCGCATTCGGGATGTTTGAAATATTTTCAAAAAGTAGTACAATAAAAAAATACTGTGGTATAAATAAATTATATGTGACCCGGCCGCAGGATGCAATCATCCAAAGAAAGGAAGTAAGATTTATGACAAAAATAGATATCATTTCAGGATTTTTAGGAGCAGGCAAGACAACGCTGATCAAGAAGCTTTTAAAAGAGGCTCTGGGACAGGAAAAGGTTGTCCTGATCGAAAATGAATTCGGTGAAATCGGCATCGACGGCGGATTTTTAAAAGAGGCCGGGATTCAGGTGACGGAGATGAATTCCGGATGTATCTGCTGTTCTCTGGTAGGAGACTTTGGAACGGCGCTCAGAGAAGTGGTTTCACAGTATGCTCCGGACCGCATCATCATCGAGCCGTCCGGCGTTGGGAAACTGTCCGATGTGATCAAAGCTGTGCAGAAGGAAACAGAGAACTGCTCTCTTACCCTAAACAGTTTTGTCACGGTGGCAGATGCGAAAAAGTGTAAAATGTATATGAAGAATTTCGGAGAATTTTACAATAATCAGGTGGAATACTCAGGCACCGTCATATTGAGCAGAACGGCACAGATGCCGGAAGAGAAACTCGGACAGGCAGTGGAATTGATCAGGGAGCATAATCAGAAAGCAGCCGTGATCACAACACCGTGGGAAGAACTTGACGGAGAGAAGATACTCGCCGTAATGGAGGAAGGAAACCAGCTGGAAATGGAACTTCTTGAAGAAGAGGAGATCTGTCCGGAATGCGGACACCACCACAGCCATGGGGAGGAACACCATCACCATGCCGATGAGGTGTTTACAAGCTGGGGAGCGGAAACTCCGAAGAAATACGAAAAAGAAGCAATGGAGCAGATTTTGAAAGATTTATCGGGAACAGACTGTTATGGAACGATCCTGCGGGCAAAAGGCATCGTAGAAGGGCCGGATCATACATGGCTGCACTTTGACCTGGTACCGGGTGAGTATGAAGTCCGTGAGGGAGAAGCAGATTATACCGGAAGAATCTGTGTTATCGGCTCAGATCTGGACACGGAAAAGATCCAGGCTCTTTTTGGGCTTGAATAGGGAGGTAAAAACTATGGAAATGCCGGTTTACCTGATATGGGGATTTTTAGAGAGCGGCAAAACTTCTTTTATAAAAGATACTTTGAACCAGGAATATTTTGCAGACGGTGAGCGCACGATGATTCTTTCTTTTGAAGAAGGGGAGGAAGAATACGAAGAAAGCTTTCTCAGGGAAAGTAATTCTTTTGTCCTGCAGGTGGAGGATATAGAAGACTTTACTCCGGCCTTTGTGGAAAACTGTGAGAAGAATTATCATCCGGACCGTATTATGATCGAATACAATGGAATGTATCAGATCGAGGATGTCATGGACGTGATCGATGAGACGGATATGGAATTGTATCAGATCATTGTCACGGTGGATGCATCCACTGCAGAGCTGTATTTGAAAAATATGCGCTCACTGATGGTGGAAATGTTCAAGATGGCAGATATGGTTATTTTCAACCGCTGTACTGATGAAACCAATGCGTCTTCCTATAGAAGGAGTATTAAGGCAGTAAACCGAAGAGCGCAGGTAGGATTTGAACGGGCGGACGGAAAGGAATTTGAGCTGAATGAGATGCTCCCATACGATCCGGAGGCGGAGATCATCAGGGTGGAAGAGGATGATTTTGGGATCTGGTACATTGACGTTTTGGAACGGCCCAATGTCTATATGGGCAAAGTGGTGGAGCTTTCCAATGTGTTTGTCAGGAGGCCTTATGGAATCCCTGCCGGACTGATTCTGCCGGGCCGGTCTGCCATGACCTGCTGTGAGGACGATATTACATTTATCGGTTTCATCTGTCAAATGAATCATGTCAAGTCTTCTACGATCAAAAAAGTACAGGATGGTTCCTGGGCCGTGCTGACGGCAAAAATCAGTATGGAAAACCATAAAACGTACGGAGGAAAGCAGGGCCCGGTTCTAAAGGCACTGCGCATAGAACAGGGAACACAGCCAAAAGATAAGCTGATCTGCTTTTAAGCAGCACACTGTAAGAAGCGGAGGCAAACGTCGGCCATTTGGCCCAAACGTTTGTCTCTGTTTTATTTGAGGCAGGATGATGCCCAATACAAGGTTTTTTTATCACGGCTCTTTTATTTATCTTTATACTGAAAATTAGAAAGACAAACTGAAAAGATAAAACAGGAGGGACTAGAATGAAAAGAAAAAGAGTTTGGATGTTGATCATCATCCTTGCCGCGGTATTGTGGGTAAAAGGCGGATATTGTTTTCCTGAGGATATTCCATTTGGGGGCGCTGTTTTCAGGGAGGTATCAAATTTAAGACAGGTCTCAGATCAAAAGATCTACAGCAATTTTGTGATTCTGGCAGAACAAAAAACGGGTAAGATCCTGATGAATAAACAGGGAAACCAGAAAATATATCCTGCCTCTTTAACAAAGATTATGACGGTTCTGCTGGCTGTGGAATCTGTTTCAAATGACGACAGGGAAATCTTGCTGAGCCAGGATATTTTTCAGTCTCTGGCCCAAAGACATGCCTCGATGGCAGGATTTCTGCCGGGGGAGAAAGTGAAATTAAAAGATCTTTATTATGGAGCGATGCTGCCGTCAGGAGCGGAGTGCTGTCTCGGGCTGGCAAAGTATCTGGCAGGAAGTGAAGAAAAGTTTGCCGTGCTGATGAATCAGAAGGCAAAGGAGATCGGAATGAAACATACAAATTTTGTGAATTCAACCGGCCTGCATGACCCGCAGCATGTTTCAACAGCGGAAGATCTGATGATCCTTCTCCGGTACGCATTGGAAAACCCACGGTTCAGAAAGGTATTTGAGGCGATGCAGTACCGGACGGAAGCCACTCAAAAGCATCCTGAGGGACTTCTTCTGCGCAGTACCCTGACAGATTATAAAGACCAGCTGAAGCCAAAGAATGGAAGGTTTCTCGGCGGAAAGACAGGATATACAAAAGAAGCGGGACTCTGCCTGGCAAGCTGGGTCAATATAAGCGGAAAGGAGTATATACTGGTGACTGCGGGTGCCAGAGGAGACCATCAGACCAGACCGTTCCACGTACTGGACGCGGAATCTATATATCAAGAATTATAGGAAGTCTGAACGGAAATGTATTTAAGCTAGGGGCGTATCCGGAATATATATGTGTCCGGAAATTATAAAGGTACAGGCATTTCATATGAACTGCGATTGAAACAGGTTCTGAGAATAGCGGGCTGCTTAAATTCAGTACTATAAAGAAAAAATATTGGCCATAGATGATCGTACAAGTGTTGTGATAAGAATTTGGCGTAGGCGTTCAATAATGAACGCCTATTTTTGTTGTTCTCAAATATAAAGAACATTTATATTATGAAAAAGATAGTCACTGGTTAAAAGGATGATAAGCTTTCTATCTTCGGTGAAAATGTATAAAAAACAGAAAATAATTTGGAAAACAGTAACAAAATCTTTGAAAAACAACATAAAATGCTTGGAATACAGAAAAAGTGATGATAAGATGAAACCATAACAAATGAAGAATGAAACATTTGTTTTCGGCCGAAACCAGTTAACAATGAGATTCATAATTTGGAGGAAAAGCGATGAAAGCATTAGCAAGATATGGAAAAGAATTTGGAGGATACAGAATGATTGATGTTCCGGAACCGGAATGTGGACCGGAGGATATTATCATCGAGGTGAAAGCCGCTGCAATTTGCGGTGCGGATATGAAACATTATAAGGTTGAAAATGGATCTGATCAATTCAATTCCATTCGCGGACATGAATTTGCCGGAGAGATTATTAAGATTGGTTCAGAGGTGAAAGATTGGAAAGTTGGACAGAGAATCGTATCTGACAATAGTGCCCATGTTTGTGGTGTATGTCCGGCGTGTGAGAATGGCGATTTCCTTTGTTGTGAAGAAAAAATAAATCTAGGTTTAGATAACAATACATGGGGTGGAGGTTTTTCGAAATATTGTAAGATTCCAGGAGAGATTTTGAGAATCCACAAACATGCAATATGGAAGATTCCAGAAGGTATTGAATATGAAGAAGCGGCAGTGCTTGACCCAATTTGTAATGCCTACAAAGCTATTGCACAGCAGGCGCATCTTCTTCCAGGACAGGATGTTGTAGTATTTGGAACAGGCCCGCTTGGCTTATTTTCCGTTCAGATTGCGCGCATTATGGGGGCGGTGAACATTGTAATGGTAGGCCTAGAGGAGGATACAAAGGTACGCTTTGGTGTTGCAAAAGAATTAGGCGCTACACATTGTGTGAATGGGTCCAGGGAAAACGTAGTAGAACGTTGTCAGGAAATCTGCGGTAAAGAGAACCTTGGACTGGTGATTGAATGCTCCGGCGCCAATATTGCACTTAAGCAGGCAATTGAAATGACAAGAGCAAATGCAGAGATTGTCCGCGTTGGTATGGGATTCAAACCGTTAGAGTTTTCTATTAACGACATTACATCCTGGAATAAGAGCATCATTGGACATATGGCATATGATTCTACTTCTTGGAGAAATGCGCTTCGCCTTCTGCAGTCAGGTGCTATCAAAGTAAAACCGATGATTACACACAGAATTGGACTTTCTGAGTGGGAAAAGGGATTCCAGGCTATGGCAGACAAGGAAGCAATCAAAGTAATTATTACTTATGATTATGAGGACTAATAGAGAAGCGTAACAAAGTATTTAAGGAAGAGGTTATGAAGAGAAAATTAATGATTGCGCCATCGGTAGGGTGCTGTGATTTGTTTCATGTGAAAGAACAGATGGAAATAATCAATCAACACTCAGACTTTTTGCATATGGATATCAAGGACGGAGTCTATGTGCCAAGTTATGGAATCGGACCGGATTATCTGGATTACTTAAACCGGCACATAGATCAGCTAAAGCCGATGGATGCGCATCTGATGGTAAAGCGTCCACAGCAGTATCTTGAGGTATTTGCCAGGGCGGGCGCGACATACATTACACCTCACACAGATTGTATCGAAGGAGATGCGTTTGTGACAATTCATAAGATTAAAGCGTTGGGCTGCAAAGCCGGTGTTGCACTTAGCCCATCTGTTCCGTTGTCAACAATTGAATATTATCTCCCGCTATTGGATAAGGTGACAATTATGATTGTGGATCCTGGTATCGCTGGACAACCAGTTGACTCTCAGATGTATGTTAAGATCAAGCGACTGGCGCAGATGCGAAAGGAACGAGGCCTCCACTTCCTGATTGAGGCAGATGGTTCCATGAACAAAAGTTTATACCGGCCGTTATATGAGGCAGGGACGGATCTTGTAGTGATGGGACCTCCGGCGCTTTGGAATAATGACAAAGATTTTAAAAAGGCGTGGGATATTATGGAAGAAGATCTCGAGAGGGAGCTCAGGGACGCCAGATGTGACGAAGAAATTTTGTAGTCACGAAGAGATGCTATATGAAAAAGCTGATATTTTACCGAAAGGAAATAGAATATGAATAAAAAGAATGCAAATATTGGAGCAAGGCTGGATCGTCTGCCTAACTCATCATGGCATATTAAAATGTGGCTGGTAACAGCCTTTGCACTGCTGGTTTGCTGGTCAAACGGTATCGGCGGCGCAGTACAAAACATCCTGTTAAATGAGATTCATTGGCTGGAGCCGGGTTCCAGACTGCTTGCCATGTGGGGAACCATTTATACGGCGGGGCAGTTATTTGGAGCATTAATCGGGGGCCCGATCGGAGATAAGATTGGACGTAAGAAATCTATTCTTTTATATGAAATAGTACATATTATCGCAATGATCGGAGGCGCGCTGTCACCAAATGTATACGTACTCTATGTGTTCAGACTGATTCAGGGTCTCGGACTGGGAGCGTTGTTAGTTGTTTTATTTGCCGGATTCACAGAGTATGTACCTGGAAGAAACCGTGGTACATGGTCAAGCCGTACTTCCTTTATTGGAAACTGGGCGCACCCTGTCTGTAATGGTATCGCGCTGCTTGTCGGTTCTATTGTGGCAAGTTATGCGTTGAACTGGAGAATTCAGTTTATGATTCCATCTGTACTTTCTATCATCGCAAGTATCCTAGTGTATAAGAAGTTTCCGGAATCACCAAGATGGCTGGAATCACAGGGGAGAGTTGAGGAGGCAGATGAAATTGTAACAAAGATTGAAAAAGAGATTGAAGCAGCGACAGGCAAACCGCTCCCGGAAGTGACAGAGGGGCCAAAGCCGGTGAAACAACTTCCGTATTCGGCATTATTTAAAGGAAAGCTTTTAAGAAGAACGATTGTAGGTTCACTTGTACTGATTGGTATGAATACCATTCAATATACATTGATGAACTGGATGCCGTCCATGCTTTCCTCTATGGGATTTGATACATCACAGTCACAGTTTATGACAATGTTTGGCCTTTTTGGAGCACCCTTTGGAATATTCATTGCGTCATTAATTATGGATAAGATTCCAAGAAAGGCAATGGGAGTTGCACTGCTGGCAATTATGGCTGTATTCGGAATTATTACAGGGCAGCAGTCTTCAATGAGCGGGCTGATCATTTGGACATTCCTGCTTAACACAGCAATTTATATGTATGTATGTTATGCATCCGCAGTATATGTGCCGGAGATGTGGCCGACATCTGCAAAGCTTTCTGGATCTGGTTTTAGTAATGCCATGGGACGTGTGAGTAACATTTTCTTCCCCTTCCTTGTAACATATGTTGCCAGTACAATCGGAGCAAATGGTGTGTTCGTTCTCATCTCCATTGTTGCGGTAATCATTGCTGTAGCTATCTTGTTCCTCGGCATTGAGACGAGAGGAGAATCGGTAGAAGATATCGGAAACGTTGACTGACAGACAGATGAAGGAGGTTCTATTATGCAGAATTCAGAAGCAATTTTAGTGACACCGAAACAATTTGAGATTCAGGAGTGCCCGATGCCCGAGCCGAAAGAAAATGAGATTTTGATGAAGGTGGAATATGTGGGAATGTGCGGGTCAGACATTCATGGATTTGAATTCGGACCGTTTATCCCACCGAAGGATCCAAATCAGAAAATCGGACTTGGACATGAGGTGGCTGGTGAAGTCGTGGGCGTTGGTGCAAAAGTTACGAAGTTTAAAGTGGGAGATAAAGTGCTGATTGAGCCCGGAGTGCCGGATGATACATGTGAATATTGCAGAACCGGCCGTTACAATATTTGCCCGAAGGTTGATTTTATGGCGACACAACCTAACTATAAAGGGGCGCTGACACAGTACATGACTCATCCGGAAGAATGGACTTATCATATTCCGGAGGAGATGTCTACATTGGAAGGAGCTCTGGTAGAACCGGCGGCAGTCGGTATGCACGCGGCAATTTTAGGAGGTGCACAGACTGGAAAAAGCGTTGTGATTCTCGGGGGCGGAGCAATCGGACTTATGGTACTTCAGGCCTGCTTAAGTCTGGGTGTTACAGATATCACTGTAGTAGATGTGATTCAAAAACGTCTTGACCTTGCTAAAAGGCTTGGCGCCAAGAGAGTTATAAACGGGAAAGAGGAAGATACCGTTGCGGCAATTCGATCAAAGGAATTATATGGAGATCATGGTGTGGATTTGGTGTTTGAGGCAGCAGGCTCTGCATTTACAACCAATCAGGCGGTACAAATGGTAGCGCGTGGCGGGAAAATTATGATGGTTGGAACACAGTCCCAGCCGGTTCCGATTGACTTTTTAAAAATTAACCGGGAAGTGACAATTCAGACTTCCTTTCGGTACTGTAACAATTTCCCGCAGACTATCGAAGCGATTGCAACCGGGAAGTTTAATGTAAAAGATATGGTAACAAATATTTACGAATATAAAGACGTTCAAAAGGCATTTATGGAAGCCATCGACCCGGTGAAAAAAGCCGATATAGTAAAAGGTGTTGTGAAAATTTCTGAATAAGAAAAGGAGAAGAATATGATTTCAGATATCAGATATTGGGAAAAAAAAGCAAAAGGAGGACATTATGCAATTCCTCATTTTAATGTATGGAATGCGGAGATGCTGATGGGAGTAATTGACGCGGCAGAAGAGCTCCGTGCGCCGATTATTATTTCTTTCGGTACAGGGTTTGTTGGAAATACTTCCTTCGAGGACTTCTGCTACATGATGGAATCTATGGCAAAAAATGCAACAATTCCTGTAATTATGCATTGGGATCACGGCCGCAATATGACGATCCTTCAGAATGCGGTGAACCATTGCATGAATTCTGTAATGCGTGATGCGTCTGCTCTCCCATATGAGGAGAATGTGGCGGAGATTAAAAGATGTGTAGATTATTTCCATGCATATAACATCCCGGTGGAGGCAGAACTTGGACACGTAGGAAATGAGACTGTCTACGAAGAGGCATTGTCAGATTATCATTATACTGACCCGAAGATGGCAAAAGATTTTGTCGAGAGAACAGGATGTGATTCTCTGGCAGTTGCCATTGGAAACGTGCATGGGGTATACACCTCCGAACCGGAACTTGCATTTGATATTCTGGAAGAGGTTGCCAAAGCAGTAGATGTGCCGCTTGTACTTCATGGCGCTTCAGGTATTGGAGACGAGGATATCAAAAAGGCAATTTCACTCGGTATTTCTAAAATAAATATTCACACAGAACTCTGTCAGGCAGCGATGGAGGCAGTCAATGCACATAAGGATGAGCCATTCCTGGCAGTTCAGCGTGAAGTGAGAAAAGCAGTTAAAGAACGTGCAATGTATAAGATTAAACTGTTTGGTGACGACGGAAGGGCTGATGAATAAAGTGGATAAGAAACTAGACGTAATTATTATTGGCGCAGCGCTTGTAGACCTGCCCCTCAGGCCGGTGGGGAAGGAAGTATTTGATGTAGTATCTTATCCGGTGGACGGGATTAAGATGACCATCGGGGGCGATGCGATTAATGAAGCGACAATTATCACTCGATTAGGACATAAGGTGGGACTGATGAGCTGTGTTGGGGTAGACCTGCCGGGGTGGTTTGTCATGGATCACTGTAAGACAAACGGTATTGATACAACCTATATCAAGCAGGATCCGACCAAAGATACCTCTATTAACGTAGGGCTTGTAGCGGAAGACGGAGAAAGAACATTTATTACAAATCGGCAGGGAAGCTTATGGAAATTCTGCTATGAAGATCTGGATATGTCTGCATTAAAGGACGCAAAGATTCTTTCATTTGCAAGTATTTTCAATAATCCCTTATTTGACAACAAGGCGCTTGTCTCAGTCTTTTCAAAGGCAAAGAAGGAAGGAATGACAATTTGTGCGGATATGGTGATGCCGAAGGTGAATGAAACCTTAAATGACATTCGCGAGGCACTGAGCTATGTAGATTACTTCTTCCCCAATTTTGAAGAGGCAAGTGAGATGACGGGAGCGGTCAAGGAAAATGAAGTAGCCGATATCCTGTATGGATGCGGTGTTAAAAACGTTGTTATGAAGATAGGAAAGCGGGGATGTTATATTCGCAATTCAGAAGGGTCTGTGATTGTTCCGGCGGCCAAGGGAGTGACGGCGATTGATACAATCGGAGCAGGAGATAATTTTGCATCTGGATTTATCACAGCATTGCTGGAGGGCAAGACGCTTCGGGAATGTGCCGCCTATGCAAACTGCACTGCAGCGGTTTCGGTCCAATATGTTGGCGCCACCGGCGGAGTAAAGGACAGAGCGATTGTGGAAGAAATGTTTACAAGGTATCGTAAAGATTATGGAGCGTAGTACATGCAGTATTGTGTGCAGGGGCTCTATAGACAAGAAAGGAACAAAAAAGTATGAAAACAATGAAGCTTGGTAAGACAGGAATTGATATTTCAAGGATCGGTCTCGGAACATGGTCAATCGGCGGAGGCTCGGCATGGGGCGGAGACCACGATATTCAGGTTGTGGTAGACACTATCAGAGAGGCTCCCAAGGCTGGTGTAAATCTGATTGATACCGCACCGGGATATAACTTCGGCAACAGCGAGAAAATCCTCGGAAAAGCTTTGGAAGGAATGAACCGGAATGAAGTAGTCGTTATTACAAAATGTGGTGTCACATGGGATCAGGAGATGAAAGGCGACCTTTTTAACAAGGTAAACGGAGTTCAGCTTTACAAGAACTTAAACAGTGCGTCTGTAAAGAAAGAAATTGAAGCATCTTTGGAACGTCTGGGAACAGATTATGTGGATGTTTATATGACACACTGGCAGGCAATAGAAGGAAGCGAATATTACGTGCCGATTCAAAAGACCATGGATGTGTTAAATGAATTGAAGGCACAGGGAAAGATTAAAGCAATCGGTGCAGCCAATGTGGATATCCGCCATATCGAAGAATACCTGAAATGGGGGCAGCTTGATATTGTGCAGGCAAAATACTCAATTCTTGACCGTGGTATTGAAGAAGAAATCATTCCTTGCTGCCGTGAAAATGGAGTGACGATTCAGGCGTATTCACCACTTGAGATGGGACTGCTCTCAGGGACAATGCCGAGAGATTACCAGCCAGTAGGCGCACAGATTCCGAAGAAATGGTTCCAGCCGGATCACATGCAGGATGCTATGGACATGATGGATGAGTGGAGACCGCTCTGTGAAAAATACAACTGCACTATCGCGAATCTGGCACTTAGCTGGATTCTTGCACAGGGAGACTTCTTGAATCTGCTGAGCGGATCTACAACTGTGGAGCAGATTCAAGAAAATGTAAAATCAGCAGAGTTAGAATTAGATCCAAAAGATGTACAGATTATGCGTGATATGGCAGAGAAAATTGATAAATAAAGAAAATAGCAAGTAATACTCCTTTAAATGTTGAAATTAAAAGAGTAATCTTTGATTTCAACATAAGATGTGATATAATTATTTCCAAGTGAAATAGCGGAGATGGTATAGAGAAGGGGAGTGAGTTAGTGGCAGCAAAGGATAGGCTTGAATTGATCAAAAAAATGATTCAGACAGAAAAAAAGGTGATTGTGTCCGAATTGAGTACATCATTTGGCGTGATGGAGGAGACGATCAGACGCGACTTGGAAAAATTAGAGAACAAAGGGGTTTTGAACCGCACCTTTGGCGGTGCAGTTCTGAATGTTGAAAATCAACGAGAAGGCATTCATTTTTATCAAAGAGCGGGAATCCATATAGAAGAGAAACGGAGGATGGCAACAGTATTTGAACCGATTTTAAGAGGTAAAAGTACGATTGCCGCAGATGCGAGCACCTCTGTGATGGAAGTTGTCAAAAGGGTGAAGAACAGCCGTGATATTACGATACTTACAACTTCAACAGCCATGCCGGCAGAGCTGGCAAGCACTGATATCAACATCATTTTAACCGGCGGAGTCTTTAACCGCAGTACCTTGTCTTTGCAGGGAAAGACAGCAAGAGAAAATATTCGCAATTATCATGTGGATATTCTGTTAATCAGCTGTAAGGGAATTGACATAGAAAAGGGTGTGATGGATTCTAAAGAGACGGAAGCGGAAGCAAAGAAGGTTATGATTAAACAGGCAAATGAGGTCGCGCTTTTCGTGGATCACTCCAAATTTGATAAAACGGCTTTTGCGCATTTGGCGTCATGGGATCAGATTGATTATCTGGTTACCGATCGCAGACCAGACGACAGATGGGCGGAATTTTGCAAAGAGAACGATATCAAGCTTATATATTAGAAAGAAGCATCCGGAACGTGGATATAGGTGTTTCGGTGTAAGCAGAGGACTCTTGTGGATGTTATATCTCAGACGGGATACATGCGCAAGGGTCCTTTTATGGTTCATGGAGAACGGAGGAATTTGATGGGAAAGCGACAGGACAGGAAACCAATGTCCATTATGAAAAAAATGGCCATTGCATTGTTTGGGGGCATTGGTGTGGGAATTCTCTTCCTGCTGTTACGTGAGTATTTGAATGCGAATGGTATGGGGCAGGTTTGGGATATAATTAACAAAATCTTTTTTAACGATATTACAAAGGATGACGGATTTAAGTCAATCGGTATTTTTTACATTATAAGCCAGTTGTTTATGAATGGATTACAATTGGCAATTGTGCCACTGGTGCTGGTATCACTCAGCTTGTCACTGTGCAGTATGACAAATCCGCGGAAACTGGGGGAAATTTTCGGAAAGACACTTTTTTGCTTTATATCATTTTATGTGGTTGGAGCATTTTTGGGAGGCTGTTTTGCATACATGGTTAAAACACTTGGTTGGTTTTCCGTTCAGCTGCCCACTGCGGACACATCGAATCTGGCAACAATGGATTCTTACAATCCGCTCACAACCATAGTAAATGCAGTGCCGAATAATATCTTTTCTGTATTTACGACCAACACGAGCATTCTTGCAGTTGTAGTGATTGCGGTTATCATCGGACTTACCATGAATGCACTCAGAAAGCAGTCAGAACCCGTTAAAAAGGTTTTGGAGAGTCTGAATGAGATGATTCGTGTGTACATGGAATTTCTGATTAATAAGATCAGTCCCATTGCAATCTTCTGTATGATTAGCAGAACCTTTGCAACTTATGGGGTAGAGTATCTTCGGCCTGCACTGGCATGGATTGTATCGACAATTTTTATTTGTATTCTGCTTGTATTTACGATCTACCCATTGGGAGTTTGGTTTACTACAGGGTTAAATCCACTGACATTTATCCGGAAGGTATTAAAAGTAGGACTTTTTGCAGCGGCGACACAGTCTTCAGCGGCTACCCTCCCTTTGAACAAAAAGACTTGTGTCGAGGAGCTTGGATGCAGTGAGGAGATTTCAAACTTTGTATTGCCTACGGGTATGACAATAAATATGAATGGAACTACCGTCATGCACATGATGGCAATTACATTTATTGCAACCTCGGCAGGGCTTGATGTCACACCGGCTCACCTTGTGCTTGCGGCATTTCTCTCTATTTCTACATCGATGGGGACTCCGGCGATTCCGGTTGCCGGGACTACGATGGTATTCGCGGTATTGAATGGACTGGGATTCAATTCGGAACTTTGCATGATAGGATATGCGTTGGTTCTGGCGATGAACTATCCTCCGGGAATGGCGGTAATTACATTGAATGTAGTAGGAGACGCTGCGGCAAATGTAATTATAAATTCAAAAGAAAAGGAACTAAATAAAGAGATATATAACAGTTAAGGAGACATAGTGACGGTAAAATTAAAAGAAATCTGGATATTGATCTGACGGACAGGACGGTAGAACTGGCAGATATCAATCGTCCGGCACTTCAACTGGCAGGTTTTTTGACCATTTTGAATCGGATCGTGTATAAGTGATAGGAAATGAGTTACCATTTACCATGTATCGTGTTTTATGTGAGTATCCGGCCTTAGCTCTGAGTCTTGTGCAATAGCCGGCGAAATCAAGGAATAAGCCTTAGAGCCCCTGCATACACTGTAAAAACAGAGAATGCAGGGGATTTTTATGAAAGAGTACATTGAAGAACGCGCGGTAGAAGTCGGCAATTATATCGTAGATAAAAAAGCCACAGTCAGACAAACTGCCAAAGTGTTCGGAATCTCTAAATCTACCGTACATAAAGATGTGACGGAACGATTGGAAAAGATCAATCAGTCCCTGGCCAGGAGGGCCAGAGAGGTACTGGATCTCAACAAATCGGAGCGGCACATACGGGGCGGCATGGCGACCCGTGGAAAATACAAGAAGATTAAAAAAAATACAAAAGCAATTCAGGGGTGAATTGCTTTTGTATTTAAGATACGGTATACCAAAGAAGGCAGCGCTTTTATGGGTCAGCGGCCGGCATTGACATTTCCCGTCTGATTATGTAGGAGCTGTTCATTGTACTTCAGCAGGGAGGATATCGGTTTTGAAAGTGTCAGATACTGTCTTGTATGACACCTGAGCGAAGATTTTTTCTGAGCGTATAATTTTTGCGGAGTAAAAAAGTCAGAGCCCTCAAACGGTGTCCTTTTAATGGAAATATCAATTACGATATCTAAAAAACGATTCTGGTGAAAGATCTTCCTGGTACATTCCTTTTTATAAGTAGGATGGAGCTTATTGATGGTGAACTGGAAATACAAAGAATTCATCGCCGGCTCTTCACTGTCCAGCAGGAACTGATAATCTCCGCTGAGCATTTTTTCTACTTCTTCCTGTGTCAGGGAAAACTTTGTCTTATGGACCACATGTCCGCTGGTCTGATTCTGAATGAAAAAAAAGTTTGTGTGGTCTTCCTCATAAATATAGTAACGGATATTCGGTTCTCTCTCCAGCCCCTCAAACATCAATACTCTTACGGGCATGCTGATCATGTATTTTTCAGGAGACCTGGACAGCAGGTATTCCTCCTGTATCTTTTCGTATTCTGTCTGACTGATATTTTTGCTGACTTCAGTGTAAGAAAGCTTTTCTACTAATATTTTACCCATAATAACTCCAATACGCAGTTTTGGTTTATTGTTTCTTATCAATATACTAGTGACATTATATCAAATCGTGTATATAAAATCATGACTTATTTCTAAAAAAAGTCTTAATTTTGCGTGGATTTTCATCGGCCCCTATGTTAAGATTACCAAAAAGGAGGAGATATGGATTTATTTGATTATGCAAGACAGAAAAACGGAAGGAAAGAAGCTCCGCTGGCCGGCAGGATGCGGCCTGAAAACCTCGATGAAGTCGTGGGACAGGAGCATATCATAGGAAAGGACAAGCTGCTTTATCGGGCCATTCAGGCAGATAAACTCAGCTCGATCATTTTTTACGGGCCGCCGGGTACTGGGAAGACGACGTTAGCAAAAGTCATTGCCCAGACAACCCAGGCCAATTTTGTGCAGATGAATGCCACTACCTCCGGCAAGAAGGAAATGCAGGAAGCCGTGAAGGAGGCCAAAGAAGCACTGGGGATGTTCCAGAAAAAAACGATTCTGTTCATCGATGAGATCCACAGGTTTAACAAAGCCCAACAAGATTTTTTGCTGCCTTTTGTAGAGGACGGGACAATCATCCTGATCGGGGCCACAACGGAAAACCCTTACTTTGAAGTAAACCAGGCGCTCATCTCAAGATCCAACGTTTTTGAACTCAAGTCTCTGGAGGCAGAGGACATTAAAAAACTGCTGGTCAGAGCCGTGACCGACGACGAGAAGGGCATGGGGATCTATCAGGCCAAGGTTACGGATGAAGCCCTGGACTTTTTGGCAGACATGGCCGAGGGCGATGCGAGGAGTGCCCTGAATGCCATTGAACTTGGAATCCTCACCACAGAACCGGGAGAAAACGGACAGATCGTGATTGACATCGGCGTGGCCCAGGAGTGCATCCAGAAGCGGGTCATGCGGTATGACAAGGGCGGGGACAACCACTATGATATTATCTCTGCATTTATTAAGAGCATGAGGGGATCGGATCCCGATGCGGCAGTTTACTATCTGGCCAGGATGATCGATGCCGGAGAGAGTGTTACCTTTATTTCCCGGAGGATCATGATCTGCGCTTCGGAAGATGTGGGGAACGCGGACCCGCAGGCTCTGCAGGTTGCGGTCGCGGCATCTTTAGCTGTGGAGAGGGTCGGACTTCCGGAAGCCAGGATCATTCTTGCACAGGCGGTGACCTATGTGGCGGGGGCGCCTAAGAGCAATGCGGCTTATATGGCTGTGAACCAGGCATTGGAGGCCGTCAGAAAGAGAAAAAACGGGATGGTTCCAAACCATCTGAGAGATGCCAGTTACAAAGGGGCGTCCAAACTGGGACGGGGGATCGGATACCGGTATGCCCATGATTATCCGGGACATTATGTCAAACAGCAGTATCTTCCGGATGAACTCATGGGAACCGTATTTTATGAACCAACAGAGAATGGATACGAGAAAAATATCAGGAAATATTTGGACAGCCTGAGGGAGGAATGAGTCATGAACAGTTTACAGGATGGATATACGCTGAGAAATGGAGTAAAAATTCCATGTATTGGCTTTGGGACCTGGAAGTCCCCAGACGATGTGGTTTGTGAGAGTGTGAAAATGGCGATTCAGGCTGGTTACCGCCATATAGACGGGGCAGCTGCATATGCCAATGAGGCAGGTGTAGGAAAAGGAATCCGCGAGAGCGGAGTGCCCAGGGAAGAACTGTTTATTACGAGCAAGCTTCCCAATGCAGACCATGGATATGAAAAGGCAAAGAAATCATTTGATAAAACACTGGAACATTTAGGCCTTGACTATCTGGATCTTTACCTCATTCACTGGCCGGTTGTGATCGAGCATAAGGACGACTATGAGCAGGATATCCTTGACACATGGAGAGCTTTTGAGGAGCTTTATGAGGCGGGTAAGATCAGAGCCATCGGTGTCAGCAATTTTATGATCGAACATCTGGAAATATTAAAGAACCATGCAAAGATCATGCCAATGGTCAATCAGGTGCAGCTTCACCCGCAGCATCCTCAGGAAGAGATGGCCGCTTACTGCAAAGAAAACCAGATCGTGCCGGAGGCTTGGAGTCCGCTGATTCAGGGACAGGCATTTAAAAGAGAGCTGTTAAAAGAAATGGCCGTAAAATACGACCGTACTGTGGCGCAGATTTGTATTCGCTGGATCATGCAAAAAGGTGTGGTCCCGCTGCCGAAAGCGTCCAGCATGGAGCGTATCAGGGGAAATGCAGATGTTTTTGATTTTGAGATCAATGAAGAAGATATGGAAAAGATTGCAACGCTCAGATCTTATGGGATGATCGGGGAGGAACCGAGTATACCGAGAACAAGACAAGTCGTAGGATTTTAAAAACAGAAGGTGCATTCCGGGAATGGGAAGCACCTTCTGTTTCAGTCTTTACTTTTTTTGTATAGAAAAATAAGCACCCACAGGAGCAGCGGATAAAAAAACATCAGTGCCAGCATACCGTAGAACGCTCCGTTTCCGGTAAATGCACAAAACAGAGTGAGGCCTATGACGAGAAAAATGGACAGGATCACAAGGATGGACAGGATACGTTTTGTTTTTTGTTTCATGAGCTTTTCCTTTCCAAGACAAGTTCTTTCAGATGTGTAATTTCAGGATCGGACAATCCATGTTTTGTAAGATAGGACACAAGGTGAAGTTCTTCAAACAAATTAAGCAGCTGTTCCATATGGGCGGCATCTGAGCCGAGCATCGGAAGCATGGATTTATAGTCAGGAAGTTTCATGGCTGCTTTGTTTACGCCGCGCTGATTGTATGTAAAGGAAACCTGATATTCTGCGACGATGTCTTCTCTGGCAGCGCCAAGAAGTGTTAGGAGTACGGCAGAAAGAACACCGGTCCGGTCTTTCCCTGCGGTACAGTGGAACAGAACTCCGCCTTTGTTAAGACATTGAACGACAGTTTTCACTGTGCCGGCGATCAACTCAGGACTGTCATACAGCATTTTCTGATAACCGTCAGCCAGGCTTTTGGTGAAGGCCTTTGAGGCTGAGTCTGCAGCATTTTCAAAGTCAATCTCTTCTTTTTGAAGGGGACAGTGATAATACTGCATTGACTCCGGAACCTGATCTTTCATAAGGAGTGTCTCGGATCTGCTCCGAAGATCTATGACAGAGACAATCTCGCATTTCTCAAGCTTTTTCCATTCGTCTGGAGAAAGGAATGCAAGACAGTCACCGCGGTATAGGCGGTTCCATCGGATGACTGAGCCATCCGCGGTTTCCAGGCCGCCCAGATCCCTGATATTAAATGCATGTTCTAAACGGATTCTTTTTAATGGTGTGTAATTCAAAAGATAACCTCCCGCACAATAGATTTGTTTCTTCTATTTTAATGGGAAGAGAAAGAAGATACAAGGGGTGATTTTGGACAGAGTGTGACGTTCTTCTTTATATAAACAGATACTGGAATACATTGAAAAAGTATCCCACAAAACAGTTATGAATAACCGCGCCTATGGCGACACCCGCCAAAATATATGGTGTGACCCCTTTTACTGTGATTTTTGCTGTCTTCCATGCATATTTGACTCTGTTTTTAAAGCACAAAGATTCCTGCGGCACATCCAGGACATGATCAGATTCATTAAAAGATTCGTTTTGTTCTTTCCGGCGGAAAGTAACTTTGGATGTAAGAGATCAGGAAGACCAATATTCCCAGCAGCACCATGATCTTCATCGTGTCATATATAAAAAACTGTATACTGTTTCCAACCCTGGATGAGGTATCAAGGCCAAAGGATTCTGAAAGTTTTTTTATGATTTGGTTCAGCCAATTCATTCCGGGGATTTCATTCTGAAAGAAATTCCATATTGATTTTATTGTATCCATGTTGTTAAAGCCCTTTCTTATATATAGATATATATAAATGTATTTATGTATAGAGTATAAATAATTTTCGCAGCGATCTTTATGATTGCTCAGGTCACCACTAAATTTTTACGATAATTTTTTGCCTGTCAGTGCATGCAAAGTCCGAAGGGCAAAGAACACTCCTTCAGATGAAATTGAATAGTAGGTCCATTTGCCTTCTCTGCGGCCCGATACAACTCCGGAATCACACAAAATTTTCATATGATGGGACATGGTAGGCTGCGAAACATCAATCTTTTCATTAAGCTCGCAGGCACATTTTTCACCTGTAACTAAAAGCTTTAAAATTTTAATGCGGTTTTCATCACAAAAAGCTTTAAAAACGGCGGAAGCCTTCTTTTCGTCAATCTCCAATTCAGATACCTCCCATAGATGATTATCTATATTTACTATATGATAAATATAGATATATGTCAATGTGTTTTTGGAGGATTTCACAGGCGTTGCGGGAAATGAAGATAACTGATACAATAAAATACAATAAGATGGTATAACAAATATTAAGCTCTTATGATAGTCTCTCTACAAAGGCGGTGAAAGAATGAAGAATATTGGAAGACTGCGATTGGATTACAGGAAGTGGATTATCTGGAGCTATCAGACTATCTGATAGAATTGTCCAAGGAAAATATATACGGTAAATTATCGAATGAGTCTGTTGAAAAGCTTTTGTATTCTCATTACAAAAATATGACGGAAGATGACCGGATAAGTCGAAGAATGGAATGTGACTTAGTATCAAACCGTATTGTACAACTATTGAAGGATGATTCTTTCACTTTCAGTCCGGCTGTGCTGAAGTCAATTCATAAATACTTGTTTCGGGGGATTTATGATATTGCGGGAGAGATCAGATCATATAATATTTCTAAAGCAGAGCCGATTTTGAATGGAGAGACTGTAAAGCATGCTAATTTTTTATGATTGAAGATACATTCCAATATGATTTTGAAGAGGAAAGACATTTTAATTATCTTGCCTGTGATGAATTTGAATTAGAGAGTCATATAGCAAGATTTACCTCTGCTATCTGGCAGGTACATGCATTTGGAGATGGAAAGGTAACATTGGGACACCAAGGAAAAGTGGCATAAACAGCAACAAATTACTTTGTATCACTCCATAATAAAATTAAATAACATATAAAATTCAGGAATACCTATAAAAAAGGGTGTTCCTTTTCTATGTGCGCCGGGCATGGCATGTATCTCCGCCAAGTGTAGCGGATCACAGACTGTTGACAGTGATTTTTGAAAAATAGCAATCCGATATTGTTTAACGGTCTGGTACTGAACTGTTGGCTCTGGGCTTATCTTGCAGATGTGAATGAAGAGGCACAGGAGGGGATTGTGTTGAATGAAATAGTATATACGTAAATTTTTGGCGGATTTCATTTGATTGTGGAGCCCGCGTTTTTCTAATAAATACGACAAGAAAATCGAAGGACAAAAGCGGAACAAAAAGTATAGAATATGAGATTGAATATTGAATTATAAATAAGGGAATGATATAATAGGAGCATCAATAGAAATAATACAGAAATATGAATTATATAGGGGCATGGAGGTTGTTATGGGCGGACGTTTTGTCAGGATAGAAAATATAACTATAGAGAATTTTAAAAATGTAAAGTACGGAACCCTTGATCTTACAAATCGCAAAAAAAATTATCGTGCAAGTATTGTGGGGGTGTATGGACAAAATGGTTCAGGGAAAACTGCGTTAGTTGATGCATTACAAGTGCTTAAATTTGCATTATGTGGAAAGGCTATTCCGGAAAAATATGCGGATTATGTTCATGTTGACGAAGACCATGCTACTTTAAAATTTCAATTTAAAATGCAAAGGGATGAAGTCAGTTATGACATTTGGTATCAATTTTCATTAAAGAAAATGATAGATGATACACATTCTAATGAAGAAGGCGTAAATGCTGATCTGGAATATAAAACACAAATATATGATGAAGTATTAAGCTTCGCATACACTTCAAAGGATGAAAAAGTCCGTAAGGGGCCACTTGTTGATACAAGAACTTCAGGAGTGTTTGTGCCAAAGTCGAAATTTAATGAACTTTTAGGTGAAGTAACAAATGATATTACAGAATTGCTTGTAACGAAACGTCTTGTTCAGACGCAGGGAAGAACATTCGTTTTTTCACGAGAAATGATAAATGCCTTTAGGAAAAACTGTAAGAATGAAAAATATATGGCATTAATTGAAGGATTATACACATTTGGAAACAGAGAACTTTTTGTTATTGACACGGAAAATTCGGGATTGATTAGCATGAATGCCTTGCCGTTGGCATTTAAGTATAAAGAAAAAAATTCAGAAACTGTTGGAAATTTAATGCTGCCCCTGAATGTGGCAGCTCCAATTCCGGAGGATGCAATGGAACTGGTGAAAAAAATTATTTCTAATATGAACATTGTTTTAGAAGAAATCATTCCGGGCCTAACAATTGATATTGATGATTTGGGACCGATGGTTTCGAAGGATGGTAAGATTGGAAGGCTTATTCAATTGATGTCTTTAAAAAATAATAAAGCAATTCCTTTTCAATATGAGTCAGAAGGAATTAAAAAAATTGTTTCGATTTTACAGTTGTTAATTGTTGTATATAACAATCCATCTATTACAGTTGCTATTGATGAAATGGATGCCGGAATTTTTGAATATTTATTAGGCGAACTTCTCAATATTATATCCGAAAGAGGAAAAGGGCAGTTGATCTTTACATCTCATAATCTTAGGCCGTTGGAAACGATTGATAAGGGATTTATTGCTTTTACAACAACAAATCCGGATAATCGTTACATTCGTATGACAAATGTGAAAGGAAACAATAATCTCCGGGATTTCTATTATCGAGATATTGTTTTAGGTGAACAGAATGAGCCGGTTTATAATCCGACCAATAATTATGAGATAGCTTTAGCGTTCAGAGAGGCGGGTGAAGTATTTGGCTCGTAAGAAAATTGTACTTGTCATTGTAGAAGGTCCTTCAGACAATGCTGCTCTGGGTGTCATGTTGAATCAAGTATATGATAAAGATTCGGTGTATGTTTATATCATGCACGGTGATATTACTACCAGAACAGGAGTAACTTCACAAAATATTATTTCCAAAATAGGAAATGAGGTGCGTGGTTATGCAAAATCGCATCATTATACAGCAAAAGACTTTAAACAAATCATTCATATTGTTGATACAGATGGTGCGTATATTCCTGAGGATCGAATATTGGAAGAACAGGATTGTAATGAGATTTTGTATGAATCTGATGGAATTCACACATTGAATCGACAGGCAATTATCAGACGTAATCAGCAGAAACAGGAAAATTTGTATCGTCTCACGAGCACAGGACAAATCTGGAAGATTCCTTATAAAGTGTATTATATGTCTTGTAATTTAGATCATGTATTACATAATAAGAGAAACAGTACAGATGAGGACAAGGAAGATGATGCATATGCGTTTGCTATAAGATATAGAAAAAATCTGGAAGGATTTGTCAAGTTTATCTGTGAATCGGATTTTTCTGTTGAGGGCGAATATAAAGAAACATGGGCATATATTGAGGATGGTATGAATTCGATCGAGAGGCATACAAATCTTGGGATTTGCATTACGGAAGAATTACAAAACAGAAGAATTAATTAGTAAAAAGAATGCAGTTCAGATGTTTGATTCGGGATTTTTCAATAATCTGGAAGCAACATTGCAGAGTGTTAATAAAATGCCACAACCAACTTTCGATAAAATTGTTGAAAAATATGTAGAAATGAATGTTGCTCACCCGTTTAGAGATGGAAATGTAACACAGAGACACCAGCAGAAAACGGCGTAACAGCGGCAAACTGCTTTGTACATAAAATTAAATAGCGTATATGCCAAAGGGCATTTCATCTTTTGTCTAGATGGATGTCCTTTTTTACACTTACTTTTAAGAGTATGGTATACGTACCTTGTACGTCATACGGATGCATGACTTCCAATATGCCAGAAACCTTGCAAACCATAGGCTTTCTCGAACATTCTATTCGTTACAGAGTGCTTGTTCGTATAACGTATTTTTTGCTAATTCTGTATCATCCTATTAGTAAATATAATTATACATGCAAGATGAAAAATAGTTTTTTGTGACTTATTGTATGTTGACTTATTGTATTCACTTGGTTAGACTAGAAAAGGGTGAATTTAGCGTGGATGTAATTAAGGTATTTTCAAGAAATGTAAAAGCATATCGTATGCAATTAGGTCTTTCTCAAGAACATTTCGCAGAAAAAGCAGGATTGCATAGGACATATATTAGTGCAATAGAATGTGGAAAACGAAGTATCTCTTTAGACAATATACAAAAAATTGCTGATGCATTACAGATAGACACATATTTACTTTTTATTGATCAAGAAAATTTCAATCAAAAGGGAGGTGAGGTTTAGTGCCTTCTACCGCAATAGATTTATTTTGTGGAATTGGTGGCTTAACAAAAGGATTATCGCTGTCGGGTATAACTGTGCAAGCTGGTATAGATATTGACGATTCTTGTCGATTTGCTTATGAAAAGAATAATAATGCGCAATTCATAAATTGTGATATTACTTCTTTACAGGGAGAACAATTAGAGGCATTATATCCTGATAACGCTACCCGAATACTTGTCGGATGTGCACCATGCCAACCATTTTCCAAATATACTAATCGCTATCGAAAAGATGGACCAACTGATGATAAGTGGAAATTATTATATTCTTTTGCAAGGTTAGTTCAGGAGATAAACCCTGAAATAATATCTATGGAAAATGTACCAGAATTAGAGAGTGAAAAAGTCTTTGCCGATTTTGTATCTACTCTGAAAGAATTGAATTATTATGTTGACTGGAAAATTGTATATTGTCCGGAATATGGCGTTCCTCAAAATCGAAAAAGACTGGTTTTATTGGCTTCTCGCTTGGGAGAATTAAAATTGATTCCTCCGTTGTATGATTCCGAACATTATCCAACAGTACGTCAAGCCATAGGGGATTTGCCTGCATTAAAAGATGGAGAACAGGATGCCAATGATTTGCTTCATCGTGCTTGTCGGCTTTCATCCACTAACTTGAAAAGAATAAGACAATCTACTCCTGGGGGTACATGGCGCGATTGGGATGAAGAACTACAATTAAAATGTCATAAAAAAGAAAGTGGAAAAACATATCCTTCTGTATATGGGAGGATGTCCTGGGATGAACCTTCTCCTACTATAACAACACAGTTTTATGGATACGGAAATGGACGATTTGGACATCCTGAGCAAGATAGAGCTTTGTCATTAAGAGAGGGCGCTATTTTGCAATCGTTTCCTCCGGATTATATTTTTATTGACAATGATCATCCATCGAACCGACGCGAAATAGGAATACATATAGGAAATGCCGTTCCTGTTGAATTAGGGCGAACTATAGGGATTAGTATTCAACAACATTTACAGGAGGTAGAGGAAAATGCCGCGAATTAAAAAAGAACATATTATTTCTACGGAAGAAAAACAAGCTGCTGATCTGCAAATCAAAGAAATGCAGAAACAAATTGATTATGACACAAAAGATTTTACCATAGAACTTTTGATTGCAAAATTTAAAAAGAAAGACTTTTTTATACCGCCATATCAAAGAAATTTTGTATGGCAAACTAAAAATAAAACTCTTTTTTTGGAATCAATCTTTCTTGGTTTACCAATTCCGTTTATGTTTTTTGCAGATTGTGATAATGGTAAACAAGAGGTAATTGATGGTGCTCAACGTATGCAGACTCTTGTTGAATTCCACAATAACAAACTGCAACTTAGCGGCTTAAAAAAATTAACCAAACTTAATGGATTTTATTTTAAAGACTTATCTGATGCTCAGCAACGTAAATTTCTGAATAAAACCTTAAGGATTATTGTTTTGGAGGAAGATACACCTACTGTAGCTAGACAGGATCTCTTTTATCGAATTAATACAACCGGAATGAAAGCTAATGATTCAGAAGTGCGGCGTGGCTCTTATCCTGGTCCATTTACTGACTTTATTGAAAAATGTTCTAAAGATGAAGCGTTTGTTGCGCTCTGCCCTATGAGTGAAGATAGAGTTAAGAGACATGAACGATTTGAATTTGTTCTCCGTTTCTTCGCCTATTTAAATAACTATGAGAACTTTGGACACACCGTTAATGAATTTTTAGACGAATATCTCATTAATAATCTGGTTGATTTTGATGAATATACTTTTTACGCAGATTTTCAACGCATGGTTTCTTTTGTAAAAGAAAACTTTCCTTTTGGCTTTGCTAAGACCGAAAAAGCGAAAGCAACTCCTCGTGTTCGTTTTGAAGCAATTTCTGTTGGCGTCGCATTAGCATTAAGAGAAAAGCCAGATTTAAGAATAAGCAATGTTGACTGGCTTGATTCTGATGAATTTAAAGAATACACGACTTCAGATGCCAGTAATAATGAAGGAAAATTGAAATTACGTGTTGAATATGTGAGAGATCAATTATTAAAAGGATAAAGCTATGCAAAACACACTAAGCATTTTTGCTGACAGAAAGCAAGAAATTGAATTTTATTTTTCTATTATGGTTGAAATTGATAATGGGAGTCCTAATATACAGACCATTGACAATACACGCTTCTATAAGATTATGAAATCCAATTTTTTGCTAATGTTATATAATTTGGTCGAGGCATGCATCGTTAGTGGAATGATGGAAATTTACGAAGATTTGAAAAACGACAATTGTTCTTATAATCAAGTAATCCGTGAGATTCAAGATATTTGGTCGAAATATAAAATAAATGAAATATATGGACCTGCCACAGAACGAGTTGCCTATGAAAATCGCGTTCAAGAAATTATTCGAGATATTACGACTAATGCACCGATTATTCTTTCAAGAGACGCCTTGGAAATTAGTGGTAATCTAAATGCAAAAAAAATTAAAAACATTTGCGATAAACATAGAATACGCTATCGTCTAGCAACTTCAGGAGAATCTTTAGAACGTGTTAAAAGGGAGCGGAATAGCTTGGCACATGGAGATGTTTCTTTTAGCGATTGTGCAAGGGATTTAACCATTAGCGATTTAGAAAATATTAAAGATGAAGTAATACTGTTTTTGACAGGAATCTTAGACGGAATGAAAAATTATTATGACCAAAAGCTATACAAACTTCCAACAACTTAATAATAATTTTTTTCAAAGTGGGAATTCAAAAGCATTCGATATTGAATACCTATTTTCAATAGAAATGAGATTTACATAGAATTAAGCAGAGAAAAAAGTATTAGCTTTAATCAAAAAAGATTCATTTACTACTACTGAAATGGCTAGACAGTTATCTGTTAATAGATAAACAATTTGAGGAGGTTTAGATGTGAGATAAAACAAAGTGTGATAGAATACAAAGGTGGTAAACGATACGGTTATTGGGAAGTTTACGAATAGGTTTTTGTATCCCTATCGTTCCATTTCCAGAAGGAAATACGAGAACTACTGCGGTATTTATCGAACGATATTTAAACAGTATTGGTTTTCCAGTCAATAACGATATGTTTCAGAAACATGCTCGATATTTCAGAAACGCTCTTGTGCGTTCTAACTATGCAAACTATCCAAAAGGGATTTGAATAGAATTTAAATATCTGGAACGATTTTTTTATAACTTACTTATAGAGGAAAAATACGAATTGCGGAATAGGGAATTGATTGTACGAAATCTGTTTTAGCAGAGAACAAAGTGGGCAAGTCTATTTCAGCTCCACGGCCCCTCAATTAAATAAAAAACATGCAGGAGGCCCTGAAACTCAAGGCCTCCTGCACGTAAAGGGGAGGATAAGTATTCTAATCTATTGATTAGACATTAAGAGTATGTCCCCTGTAATTATTTTTATACACAGATTGAAAAAATATTTTAAATTTGTTATAGTATCTTAAGTATCACGAAAGCAATAAAATCAGTAAAAGGATGGATAAATCATGGGATTACTTCAGGAATGGCGCGACTATGCGTATAAATTTGACGACCGTACACAGGAAGGACAGCAGTTTTGGCTTTCCTATTTTGGAATCGAAAAAGAGATTTACGAAAAGTTATTATCAGATAAAGACTTTGTAGAAAAAGGAACCGTCAAGGAGCTGGCAGAAAAATACGAGACTGAACTTCAGTTTTTTGTAGGTTTTCTGGATGGGATCAATGACAGTCTGAAAACTCCGAATCC
This sequence comes from Anaerostipes faecis, assembly GCF_910574135.1. Classification (NCBI taxonomy): domain Bacteria; kingdom Bacillati; phylum Bacillota; class Clostridia; order Lachnospirales; family Lachnospiraceae; genus Anaerostipes; species Anaerostipes faecis. The sequence continues at coordinate 44,070 of NZ_CAJSYK010000007.1, forward strand.
GATCGAGGAGATGGAGGAAGATACAGAAGTAACTTTAGATATCGACTTTGAAAAATTATACTACAACATGGTTGCATGCCGTGCAGAATGGCTGTATGAGCTGGAACAGTGGAATGATATTCTGTCAGAAGAGAGAAGAAAAGAATTATATAAAGAACAGAAATCATCCACGACAGTTGTAAAAGGCGAGAAGATCGGAAGAAATGATCCGTGTCCTTGCGGCAGCGGCAAGAAATACAAAAAGTGCTGCGGAAGAAATGCGTGACATTTTCCACATGATTTCCGTTCAGCTCTTAGAATGCCTCACTCCAATCATGTAGAAAATGGTCATAATGTCTTCTGGAGGTGGTATCTTCTCAACAAAAGATGCTGTCCCCCGACTGTGCTGTAAAACTGTTTATAACACCCGAAAAGTTGTCAATTAAGTTTGGCAGCTTTTTGTTTATAGATAGAAATTTCTTTTGATTTTGCTTTTTAGGAAGGTAAGAATTATGAAAAAGAGAGAAGATCATATTACATGGAGGAAGCTTGACAATACGGCCCAGCTTTTTCCGGTGATCGCAAACAGGGAGATCAGCCATGTTTACCGTATCTCAGCCACTTTGAAAGAGGAAGTACGTCCGGAACTGCTCCAGAGAGCGCTGGAAGATGTCCTTCCGTGGTTTGACGTGTTCCGGGTGCGGCTTCGAAGGGGATTTTTCTGGTTTTATTTTGAAGAAAATAAGAACCGGCCCCAGGTGGAGGATGAGACCGAGTATCCTTGTCGGTATATCGATCCCCATGGAAGGAGGAAGTTTCTGTTCCGTGTTTCCTATTACAGAAGGAAGATCAATCTGGAAGTATTCCACGCTGTCTCAGACGGCATGGGAGCCATCACGTTTTTAAAGGAGCTCACTTACCGCTATATTGATCTGCTCAGGAACGAGTCCAAAGGAGAGATGAAAAAATATTCTCCGAGCGAAGAATGTATTTTGGATCAGGAAGACAGTTACTTTAAGCATTACAGAAAGAAAAAGGGAAAGGGTTACAGCACGCAAAAAGCTTATCAGATGAAAGGAAGAAGGATTTACGGAGGCGCCATCAGCGTCATACACGGTTATGTCAGTATTGCGGATCTGAAGAAAACCTGCAGGAGCTGCGGGGTCAGTGTCACTAAATATCTGACCGCCGTATTAATATACAGTATATATGAAGAATACATGAACAGGCAGCAGGATAAAAATCCTATCGGGATTAATCTGCCGATCAATTTAAGGGCTTTTTTTGACTCCAGTACGACCAGCAACTTTTATGCGGTGACGTTGATAGAATTTTTATCCAGGGGGGAGGACCATACGTTTCAGGAGGTCCTTTCTGAAGTCAGCCGGCAGATGGACGAAAAGATTAAAAAGGAAAAGATCGAGGAGGTGCTGTCCTATAATGTTTCAGCAGAGAAGAACCCATTTATACGGATTCTGCCGCTGGCTGTGAAAAACCTTGGACTAAGTTATAAGTTCAGGCGTTCCAGCAAGTCAGCGACTACTACGCTGTCCAACCTGGGACAGATCAAAGTGCTTCCCGGATATGAGGATGAGATCGAGAAATTTCATGTGATGATGGGTGTCTTCAAGACACAGGAGATGAAATGCGCCATGCTGAGTTATAAAGACCAGGCGGTCATCACATTTACGTCGGTATTCCAGGAAAGCTATCTGCAGAAAGCTTTTTTCAGAAATCTGGCGAAGGAAGGAATCAAAGTAGCCATAGAAAGCAATGGGGTAATCAATGAAAAGGTGTAAGAATTGCCAGGTGGAAGTCCTGGATGAGACAGTGACGTGCCCGCTCTGCAACAGGGTACTGATTGACGACGGAAAACCCTTTCAGCCGGAGAGAATGTACCCTGATCCGGAAGAAGAAAGAGAGAGGCTTTACGGGATTAAAAATATTTTTTTTATTCTGCTTGGTATGATTGCAGTTCTTATGGGAATCATCAATTATATTACATATAATGGATTCCTTTGGTCGGCAATCGTCCTTGCAAGTATTTTATATCTGATGGTGACTGTATCCTATTCGATTGTACACAGGAGAAATCTGGCTGCAAAAATTGTTGTGGAGGTAATCGGCGGAGGAATCCTGGTATCTGTCATTGACTATGTCATCGGATATGAAGGATGGTCTGCGGCTTATGTCATACCGGGGCTGATCCTAACGGCAGACCTGGCAGTGATAGTGCTGGTGTTAGTAAACAGAAAGACATGGTACAGTTATCTGATGTACTTGATCTTTATAGCGGTCTTGAGTGTGGTACCGGTTATCATGTACCTGTTCGGACTCTTTGAACAGCCGCTGATCGCATGGATCTCCTGCGGAATTTCAGTGCTGACAGTATTTGTTATTTTAGCGGCGGGAAACAAGCAGGGGAAAAATGAACTGGCCAGAAGATTTCACACTTAATCAGAGAAGGAGCATACTATGAAACGAGCAAGTTTGCGCGGACAGATGGCCGTTCAATGCATCAGAGGATTTACAGCGACACCCAGAGGAAGGACGTATGCCACCGGCATGGGACACCAGAATCCGAAGGAATATCGGTGGAAGTGTCCGAAAGGATATACAAACGAGAAACTGGCACATGAGAATTTTCAAATGGAATTTTTATCTCCGGATCAGGATAAAAATGACCTGGCAGTTCTGCAGCTTCACGGCGGCGGATATATCGGGACTCTTAGAAACGCATACCGAAGAGCAGCCCTTCAGTACTCCATTTGCAGCGAGGGAGGAAGTGTCCTGTCACCGGATTACCGGGTTGTGCCGGAACATCCGTTTCCTGCGGCGCTTAAAGACGCTGTCTCATCCTACCGATGGCTGACAGAGGAGAAGGGGTTTTTGCCGGAAAAGATTGTGGTTGCAGGCGACTCGGCGGGGGGAGGACTTGCGCTGGCTCTCGGATTATATCTGAAGGATCATGGAATTTCCATGCCGGCAGGTTTTATTTTGATGTCACCGTGGACGGATTTGACGCTGAGCGGAGAAAGTCTTAAGTATAACTACGGGAGAGATCCGCTGTTCGGCAGATCAAAGGTCACGATGCTTTATGATTCTCTGTATCCGGGAAGTGAGGATGTAAACAATCCATATATTTCTCCGCTGTTCGGAGATTATCATGGATTTCCCCCGATGCTGTTTCAGGCAGGCGGCAGGGAAGTTTTGCTGGACGATACACTGAGAGCGGCAAGAAAGGCGAAGGAAAGCGGTGTTTCGGTGAGATACAGTGTCTATCCCGACATGTTCCATGTGTTTCAACTGGCGATGGGAATGCTGCCGGAAAGCAAAGAGGCCTGGAGAGAGATCAGGACCTTTTTCAGAATGATTTTCGGGCCAAAAAACGTTACTAAATATTCATAATTCTTTTCTTGTATTTCAATTTGCACTGTGCTATGATAACTATTAGTCAACTAATGATTAGACAACTAATGTATTTTTTCAAAGTTTTAGAAAGGAGTCATCATGTATGAAGATGACGGCATTTATCACCTGCTTCTGAAGATCAACCATAAGAATTTTGCAATCGGATTTGCCTATTTAAAAGAGGCAGGTCTGCATCCGGGGCAGATGCCGCTGATCACCGGCCTTTACAAGAAAGAAGGAGTGACTCAGAAGGAAATTGCAGATAAATTGGGCATTAAGCCTTCAACGATCAATGTCATGATCCGCAGGCTTGAAAAAAGAAAGTTTGTCATCAGGAAGCAGGATCCGGAAGATCAGAGGAGGAGCCTCGTGTATCTCACGGAGCACGGCCGGCAGATCTATGAGAAAATTTCCGAAGCTACCGTCGAAATCAAAAATCAGGTCATGAAGACCTTCACGGAAGAGGAAAAAGAAGAACTGTTCCGGCTGCTCACAAAGTTTTATGAGGGGCTTGATAAATTAGTTGATTTGGAAATAGAAACTTGTAAATGTAAGGAATAATCGTAGAAAGGAGACATCATGCTGAAAATATTCCGATATCTGAAAAAAGCATATATCCCGATCGCATGTATTGTTTTGCTTTTGTGTGTGCAGGTCAGCTGTGAACTGACGATCCCGACGTATACGTCCAATATCGTCAATGTGGGAATCCAGCAGGGCGGAATTGAGGACGCAGTGCCGGATGCCGTCCGGGAAGAGTCCATGAAGGCACTCATGGGAATGATGAAGCCAAAGGATGCAGAGAAAGTGAAGGATGCCTATGAATTATATTCGAGAAAACAGGTGAAAGACTCAGATTATAGTTCTTATAAAAAAGGCCGTCTCTATGTGAGAAAAGACATCAGTAAAAAGGAGAGGGAGGACTTAGACATAATCCTGTCAAAACCGATGCTGATGCTGGAAATGAAAATGATGGAGCAAAGCGGCCAGACCAAAGAAAATGCCAGGATGGCGCAGAAATTCAAGGGAAAGAGCATTGACGACATGCCGGAAAGCATCATCAGCCAGGCCGCGATCTCTTTTGTAAAAGCTGAATATAAGGCCATGGGACTTGATTTAGACCAGATACAGACCAACTATATGTTAAGGACCGGAGCCATTATGGTGGGGCTTGCGCTGCTGGCTATGGCTGTGTCCGTAACGGTCGTGCTTTTGTCTGCAAAACTGGCAGCCAGACTGAGCAGGATTCTCCGTGACCATATTTTTAAAAAAGTCATGGATTTTACGAACTCAGAGTTTGATAAGTTTTCCACGGCGTCCCTGATCACCAGGAGCACGAATGATATCCAGCAGATCCAGATGTTTGTGACCATGATGTTCCGGATCGTTGTATTTGCACCGCTGATGGGGCTTGGAGGCATCTATAAAGTACTGAAGACCAATGTGGACATGACATGGACCATTGCCATCGGAGTCGTGGCGATCATGACCGTAATTTTAGTCCTGTTTACAGTGGCCATGCCAAAATTTAAGGTTTTGCAGAAGCTGATCGACCGGCTGAATCTTGTATCCAGGGAAATCCTGACCGGACTTCCTGTCATCCGTGCATTCAGCACCGAAAAGCACGAAAAAGAACGGTTTGATACGGCCAATAAGAACCTGATGAAGACCAACCTGTTTGTCAACAGGGCGATGACTTTTATGATGCCGCTCATGATGCTGATTATGAATGCCATGACAGTCCTGATCGTCTATGTTGGAGCAGACAACATTGACCTGGGAAGGATGCAGGTGGGAGATCTGATGGCATTCATCCAGTATGCGATGCAGATCATCATGTCATTCCTTTTCATATCCATGGTATCCATTATGATGCCGAGAGCCCAGGTGGCAGCAGAGCGTGTCAATGAAATTTTAGACATGGAGATCATGATCAAAGATCCAAAACAGCCGAAAAAATTTCTGAATGAGAAAAAGGGAGAAGTGGAATTCAGGCATGTTTCTTTCCGATATCCTGATGCAGGAGAGGATATGCTCCACGACATCAGTTTTACGGCGCCTTCGGGAAAGACCACGGCGTTTATCGGAAGCACAGGAAGCGGAAAGTCTACGCTGATCAATCTGATCCCAAGGTTTTTTGATGTGACGGAGGGGAGCATTTTTGTTGACGGAGTGGATATCCGGGAGGTAAAACAGTCGGAATTAAGAGATAAATTGGGCTATGTACCCCAGAAGGGTGTCCTGTTTTCCGGAACCATCGACTCGAACCTGCGTTACGGAAAAGAGGATGCATCCGAAGAAGAGGTGAAGAAAGCGGCAAGGATTGCACAGGCTGCAGATTTCATCGAAGAAAAGAAAGAGGCATATGATTCTCCGGTCGCCCAGGGAGGCTCCAACGTATCCGGAGGACAGAAACAGAGGCTGTCCATCGCCAGGGCGGTCGCCAAGGACCCGGAGATCTACATTTTTGACGACAGCTTTTCCGCACTTGATTATAAGACGGATGTGACACTTCGGCAGGCACTGGCCAGAGAGACAAAGGGAAGCACGACCCTGATCGTTGCGCAGAGGATCAGTACGATACTGCACGCAGACCAGATCGTTGTCTTAGATGAGGGCCGTGTCGTGGGCACAGGAACTCATGAAGAACTGCTGGAGTCATGTCCGGTCTACTTACAGATTGCAAAATCCCAGTTATCTGAGGACGATTTTGCAAAAGCTAGAGGGGAGGCGGCAGAACATGAGTAATCAGAACAGAAGACCAGTCAGGAGAATGGGTCACGGCCCGATGCAGGGCGGAGAAAAGGCAAAAGATTTCAAAGGAACCATCAAAAAGCTTTTAAAATACATGAGACGATATTACGGCGCCATCGCTTTTGTTATTTTGTTTGCCATTGCCAGTACGGTATTCAACATTGTAGGCCCAACCATACTGGGAAATGCCACAACTGAAATTTTTAACGGACTGGTAAAAAAAGTCCAGGGAACCGGCGGTATTGATTTTTCCAAGATACGGGGCATATTGCTGACGCTTCTCGGACTGTACCTGACATCTGCGGCATTTTCATTCCTCCAGGGACTGATTATGACCCACGTGTCCAACAACACCACATACCAGATGAGAAAAGATATTTCTGAAAAGATCCACAGGATGCCGATGAAATATTTTGAGAGCAGAACATTTGGTGAAGTGCTCTCAAGGATCACCAACGATGTGGATACTTTGGGACAGAGTCTGAATCAGAGTATGACACAGATCATTACTTCTGTGGCTACCATTATCGGTGTGTTCGTTATGATGATCAGGATCAGTGTTCCGATGACGGTCGCTGTGGTCGTGATCCTTCCGGTTTCCTTCCTGATGATCGGGGCAATCATGAAAAAATCCCAGCCTTATTTCCAGGCGCAGCAGGCATTGCTTGGGGAAGTCAACGGCCAGGTAGAGGAAATTTACAGCGGCCACAACATCGTAAAAGTATTCAATAAAGAAAAGAGTGTTGTGGAAGAGTTTGAAAAAGTAAATGAAAAATTATATAATTCAGCATGGAGATCTCAGTTCTTCTCCGGGGCAATGATGCCACTGATGCAGTTTGTGGGAAACCTTGGCTATGTGGTCGTTGCGATCCTGGGAGGCTTTCTGGCAATCAAGAATACCATTGAGGTAGGGCAGATCCAGTCATTTATCCAGTATGTAAGAAACTTTACCCAGCCGATCACCCAGCTGGCCCAGGTCGGCAATATGATGCAGACGACCGCGGCCTCCGCAGAGCGTGTCTTTGAATTCCTCGAAGAAGAGGAGGAAGAAGAAGTAAAGGAGAATCCTGTGGATGTGTCTTCGCTGGACGGAAATGTGACCTTTGAACATGTATCCTTCGGGTACAATGAAAAACAGAGGGTCATTAACGATTTCTCCGTGGAAGTCAAAGAAGGACAGAAGATCGCCATCGTCGGGCCGACAGGCGCAGGAAAAACGACGATGATCAAACTTTTGATGAGATTTTATGATGTCAGCGGCGGATCGATCAAGATCGACGGTTATGATGTCAGAGACTTTAAAAGAAGCGATATCCGGCAGATGTTTGGAATGGTTCTCCAGGATACATGGCTTTACAATGCTTCCGTCCGTGATAATATCCGGTACGGAAAGTTAGACGCCAGCGAAGAAGAGATCCAGGGAGCGGCAAGAGCTGCATTTGCCCATCATTTTATCGAGACACAGCCGAAAGGTTATGATATGATAATAAATGAGGAGAGCAATAACATTTCCCAGGGACAGAAACAGCTTCTGACCATTGCGAGAGCGATCCTGGCCGACCCTAAGATCCTGATCTTAGATGAAGCTACCAGTTCCGTTGATACAAGGACGGAGGAGCGGATACAGAAAGCCATGGATAATCTGATGGAAGGAAGGACCAGTTTTGTCATCGCACATCGTCTTTCTACGATCAAGGATGCTGATATGATCCTCGTCATGAACCACGGGGATATCGTAGAACAGGGAAATCACGAGGAACTGCTTGCGAAAGGCGGTTTCTATGCGAACCTCTATAACAGTCAGTTTGAAACAGCGGACTAGAAGGAATTTTATCTTCCGGTCCTGAAAGCCTCCGGTACCGTCGGTGCATTTTTGCCCCGATGTGCCAGAGGCTAAATTGCATTTAGGTATAAGGAGGAAATTATGGTACGGTTGGCATGTATAGGAACGAATTTTATCACGGATTGGCTCTTGGAAGGCATCCGGGAGGTCGAAGGGATCGAGCTTTCAGCGGTCTATTCAAGGACAATGGAAAAGGGGAAAGAATTTGCGGCCAAATACGGGGTCGATAAGGTATATGATAATTATGAAGAACTGGCAAAGGACCCTGAGATCGATGCGGTCTATGTGGCAAGCCCTACCTACTGTCATTTTAAGCACACGATGATGATGCTCAACCACAAAAAGCACGTGTTATGTGAAAAGCCTGTGGCATCCAATTTAACGGAGCTTGAACTGATGATTCAGGCGGCAAAGGAAAACCAGGTCGTATTTATGGAAGCCATGAAGTCCGTACATACACCCGGATTTAAAGCAATGAAAGAATATCTTCCTAAGCTCGGCACCGTGCGCCGTGCCACGATCCAGTACTGCCAGTATTCTTCACGATATGACAAGTTTAAAAACGGAATTATTGAAAATGCTTTTAAGCCCGAGCTTTCCAACGGAGCCATTATGGACATCGGCGTGTACTGCGTGCATTTTCTTGCAGCTTTATTCGGGATGCCGGAAAAAATACTGGCAGATGCCATATTCCTGGACAACGGTGTGGACGGGGCAGGCTCTCTTATCGCGTCCTATGGGGATAAACAGGCGGAAGTCATTTACTCAAAGATCACCAATTCCAAGCTTCCGACCCAGATCCAGGGAGAGAAGGGCTGCATGATCGTGTCAGAGTGCCCGAATCCAAGAGAGATCAAGATTCTTTACAACGACGGCAGCGAAGAGATCATTGAATGTGACAGCCGTTCCAACCCGATGAATTACGAAGCACAGACCTTTGTGGAACTGATAGAGACAGGGCAGACAGACCATCCATATCTGGAAGCTTCTGTCATGGAAATGAAGATCATAGACGAAGCCAGACGGCAGACCGGAATCGTATTTCCGGCAGATAAAATCACAGAACAGTAAAGGAGAACAGATTCATGAAAAAGAAACTGATCGCAGGGGGGCTGATCCTCTGCACATTAGCGCTTTGTGCATGCCAGACCGGAAAAAAACAGGAGAAAACAGAGAAAGCAAAAACCACCGCCCAGACATCCACAGAGGCAAAGGTACTCAGCAAATATAAAGAGATCAGGATCAACGGAGCCAAAAAGACCGTGCAGATCGGGGAACCGTCCAAAGGGGAGACGGTTGCTATTGTGAAAGTCAAGGGTTACGGAACAATGAAGTTTAAGTTTTTCCTCAAAGACTCCCCGCTGGCAGTCAAGAACTTTTTGACTCTGGCATCCAACGGATATTATGACGGAATTATTTTTCACAGGGTCATCAAAGATTTCATGATCCAGGGAGGCGATCCGACGGGAACAGGAAAAGGCGGGCAGAGCATCTGGGGAAAAGAGTTCAAGAATGAGACTTCCGACAAACTGATCCCGGTAAGAGGCGCTCTCTGTATGGCAAATGCAGGACCCGACACCAACGGAAGCCAGTTTTTTGTAGTGCAGAACAGGGAAATTACTGATGAAATGCTGGATTCTTCTCCGATAGAGCTTACAAAATCGCAGAGGAATCTGTTTAAAGACCAGGGAGGATACCCGTCTCTGACCGGAGACTACACGGTATTCGGACAGCTGTATGACGGATACGATGTTCTGGACAAGATTGCAGAGGCTCAGACTGTGTCAGATGCAAAGGCCGAAAACAAACCTAAAAAAGACATTGTCATTCAAAAAATCACTGTAAAGAATTACTAGAAAAACTGCTGGGGAGGGACAGATGCTTACCATCGGACTGGATCACACAAAAAAAGAACCGCTTTACAGGCAGATTTATACTTATATCCGGGATGAAATACGGAGTGGGGCTCTGCCCTGCGGGTCCAGGCTTCCGTCCACCAGGAGGCTGGCAAAGCATATGGACCTGAGTCGGAATACGATCGATCTGGCCTACGGCCAGCTGACAGCCGAAGGATATATTGAGGCAAAGCCCAAGCGCGGATATTTTATCTGCCAGGTGGAAGACCTGGCGTCTTTAAATATTCCCGTGGAGACAGAGGAGGAAGATCCGGTGCAGGAGGAAGATCCGATCCCTTTTGATTTTTCTCCCGTAGGAGTCGACATGACTCTGTTCCCCTATAATGTATGGAGACGGCTTCTGAAAGAAGTCATGATGAACGACAACAGTGAGCTGTTCCAAAAAGGAGAAAATCAGGGGGATTTAGGCCTGAGGAGGGCTATTATGTATTACCTCAGGCAGTCCAGAGGCGTCCACGTGGGCACCAGCCAGATTATCATAGGAGCGGGGATTGAAAACCTGCTGTTTCTCCTGAGCCTGACTCTGGGTAAGGGCAGGACCATGGCCATGGAAAACCCGGCATACCTAAACGCCTATCAGACGGTCCGCGAACTCGGATTTCAGGTACTTCCCGTAGACATGGACGAGGAAGGCATGAGGGTTTCGCAGCTGGAGCAGAGCGGTGCGGATCTCGCCTATGTCACGCCCGCCCGTCAGTATCCTACCGGTGTGGTTCTTCCGATCGGCAGAAGGAGCCGGCTGATCAAATGGGCCAGAGAAAAGGAAGAACGGTATATTATCGAGGATGACTACGACAGTGAGTTCCGGTACTATGGAAAGCCGATCCCGGCCCTTCAGGGCATCGACGAGAGTGATAAGGTAATATATATGGGTACTTTTTCTAAAGCGATCGCCCCTGCCATACGGATCGGTTATATGGTGCTGCCCAAAAGCCTTGTGCCTGCATACAGAAAGACCGCGGGTATTTTCTCCTGTGCGGTATCCAGGATCGACCAGAGTGTTCTCACCTCTTTTTTGTCGGAAGGTCATTTTGAACGGCACTTAAACCGGATGAGAAATGTTTATAAAGAAAAGCACGATCTTCTGATTCAAAAGCTGAAGGAAATTGACAGCCGGATCACAGTTTACGGTGCCGGAGCAGGCCTTCATGTGCGCGTTGATTTTCATATTCAGGATACAGATTGGTTTGAAAAAGAACTGCTGAAACGGGGAGTCAGGGTTTATCCTCTTTCGATGTATTATATAGACGGAGGTCCCGAAAAGGAGCAGTATATTTTAGGCTTTACGAAAATGCAGAAAGAAGATATGATAAAAGGACTTAAAGCCATCCGGGATGTTTACCGGCTGGCATGACATTTTCTACAAGAAATGAGGTACAAATAATGTCTGAAGAAATAAATGAAACAGAATTAGAAGAAAAAGAAGTGCCTGCAAAAACTACTGAGGAGAAAGACGAAACCCATGATGTGGAGCGCTACTGCTATCTGTGCCGCAGGCCGGAATCGATTACCGGAAAGATGATCACGCTTCCCAAGGATATACATATATGCGTAGACTGTATGCAGAGAACTATGGACAGTATGGGAAACGGACAGTTCGGCTTTATCGATGCCACAAACATGGACCTGAACAATATGGACTTATCCCATCTGATGGAAAATATGCAGGAACCGCCTGCGCAGGCAGTGAAGAAAAAAGATAAAAAGAAGAAAAAGAAAGAAAAAAAAGAATTAAATTTAAGAGATATTCCGGCACCGCACAAGATCAAGGCTATGCTGGATGAATATGTCATAGGACAGGATTATGCAAAAAAGGTCATGTCTGTGGCGGTCTACAATCACTATAAACGGGTGGTGACCAACACCATGGAAGAGATCGAGATCGACAAATCCAACATGCTCATGGTCGGGCCTACCGGTTCCGGAAAGACGTATCTTGTCAGGACTCTGGCGAGGCTTCTTCAGGTGCCGCTTGCCATTACGGATGCCACTTCTCTGACGGAGGCTGGCTATATCGGAGATGATGTGGAGAGTGTGCTCTCCAAGCTTCTGCAGGCAGCAGACAATGATGTCGACGAGGCAGAACACGGCATTATTTTTATTGATGAGATCGATAAAATCGCAAAGAAACAGAATACCAACAGCCGTGATGTCAGCGGAGAATCCGTACAGCAGGGGCTGTTAAAGCTTCTGGAGGGGGCGGAGGTAGAAGTGCCGGTGGGTGCAACAAGCAAGAATGCCATGGTGCCCATGACGACAATTAATACAAAGAACATCCTGTTTATTTGCGGGGGTGCCTTTCCTGATCTTGATGAAATCATCAAAAAGCGTCTCATGAAGCAGACATCTATCGGCTTCCATGCAGACCTAAAAGATAAATTTGACAAAGACGAGAACATTCTGTCCAGAGTCACTGTGGATGATCTGCGGGAATACGGTATGATACCGGAATTTTTAGGGAGACTCCCGATGGTATTTACGCTGGAAGGGCTGTCAAAGGATATGCTGGTCCGTATTCTGAAAGAGCCGAAAAATGCAATCTTAAAACAGTACCAGAAGCTTCTGGAGCTGGATGAAGTTGAGCTGATATTTGACGAAAGTGCGCTGGAAGCAATCGCGGAAAAAGCGCTGGAAAAGAAGACAGGTGCCCGTGCATTAAGGGCGATCATAGAGAAATTTATGCTGGATATCATGTTTGAGATTCCGAAGGATGACACGATCGGAAGAGTGATCATCAACAGGGATTATATTTTAAATCACGGTACGCCGGTGATCGAACTGCGGGGACAATAACAGAAAAAAGCCGGATCATATGATCTGGCTTTTTGCCTAATATTTTTGCTGAGGAGATGATATAATAGCTTTATGGAGGATTGTGTATGAATGATTTTAAGTATTTGAAAGAATTGTCCAAGCAGTACCCAAACATTTCTGCGGCCTCTGCGGAAATTATTAATTTGCAGGCTATTTTAAATCTTCCCAAAGGAACAGAGCATTTCGTTTCCGATCTGCATGGGGAGTACGAGAAATTCAGCCACATATTGAGAAACGGTTCCGGGGCGATCAGGGGGAAGATTGACGACCAGTTCGGCAATATTTTAAGCATCAAAGAGAAAAAGAATCTGGCGTCTGTCATCTATTATCCCGAGCAGAAGATGGACCTGATGGAAGAGGAATTGTCCGAAGAAGAGCTGGATTCCTGGTACCGGACCACGCTGATCCGGCTGATTCTCATGGCGAAGCTGGCCGCAAGCAAGTATACGAGATCGAAAGTGAGAAAAGCTATGCCTCCGGTGTTTGCGTACATCATGGAGGAATTGATCACAGAACACGGAATGCTGGACAAGGACGAGTATTTTGACCAGATCATCGAGACGGTTTTAAAGACCGGGCAGGTCAGGGAGCTGATCGCGGCCCTGGGCCATCTGATCCAGAGGCTGACCATCGACCATCTCCATGTGATCGGGGATATCTATGACCGCGGACCGGGAGCACACCGGATCATGGACTGTCTGATGGATTATCATTCTCTGGATATCCAGTGGGGAAATCATGACATTCTCTGGATGGGAGCGGCATCCGGACACGGGGCGTGTATTGCCAATGTGGTGAGGATCAGCGCCAGATATAATAATCTGGATACCCTGGAAAACGGATACGGAATCAATCTCATCCCTCTGGCGAGGTTTGCGCTGGACTGTTATAAGGATGATCCCTGCGAACTGTTTACGATCTCGGGGGATGTCCAGGAAGAGGATGTCAGGGAGCTGGATCTAAATAAAAAGATGCACAAGGCCATTGCCGTCATTCAATTTAAACTGGAGGGCCGTCTGATCAGGAGAAGACCGGATTTCGGCATGGAGGAGCGCCTGCTTCTGGATAAGATCAACTATGAAAAAGGCACCATCTGTATGCGGGGAAAAGAATACCCGTTAAAGGATACTCATTTTCCGACTATCGATCCAAAGGATCCGTACCGGCTGACCAAAGAAGAAGAGTATGTGATGGAACATTTGATTACTTCGTTCAAATACTGTGCTCATTTGCAGGAACATGTGCGGTTTCTTTTTTCAAAGGGCAGCATGTATCTTACATATAACGACATGGTGCTCTATCACGGCTGCGTTCCGCTGAATGCAGACGGAAGTTTCCGTCAGGTGAAGATCAACGGAAAGAAATACGCGGGGAAGGCCCTCTGCGATGTGCTGGAACACCACGCCCGCCAGGGATATTTTGAGCAGGAAAATTCACCGAAGAAAAAGTACGGACAGGATATCATGTGGTACATATGGTCCAATGAAAATTCTCCGGTGTATGGAAAAGATAAGATGGCTACCTTCGAGCGCTATTTTGTGGAGGACCCTGACTTGAAAAAGGAGACGAAGGATTATTATTATCAGCTGATCGAGGAGGAGGCAGTCCTTTACCAGATACTGGAGGAGTTTGATGCCGACGGCATGAAAGGTCATGTCGTCAACGGCCATATGCCTGTCGCTGTCAAGGACGGAGAAAGCCCAATCAAATGCAAAGGAAAGCTGTTCATCATTGACGGAGGCTTTTCAAAGGCATACCAGAAAAAAACAGGGATCGCAGGTTATACTCTCGTTTCCAATTCTTACGGAATTAAACTGGTTGCTCATGAGCCGTTTAAATCCAGAGATTTTGTTATCCGTGAAGAAACAGATATACATTCAGATACGGTCCTGTCTAAAAAGGTGATCCGCAGGAAACGGGTCGGGGATACGGACAACGGAAAACGAATAAAGGAAAGCATTAAGGATCTGGGCTGTCTCGTGACAGCATACCGAAAAGGAGAAATTTCAGAAAGAATCTAAGGAGCAGACACTATGGAAAAGACATATTATCAGGCACCTACGGCTGCAGTGCTGGGAGACGTGGAATTGGGAGACGGAGTTTCTGTCTGGTTCTCCTCTGTGGTCAGGGGCGACGAAAACCGTATAAAGATCGGAAACCAGACCAACATCCAGGAAAACTGCACGGTCCACGTGGAGGAAGGCCATCCGGTTCTCGTAGGGGAGCGGGTGACGGTAGGACACAACACGATTCTTCACGGGTGCACTATTGGGGATGAGACAATGATCGGCATGGGAAGCATCATCATGAACGGAGCCGAGATCGGCACCCATTGTTTCATCGGGGCGGGAAGCCTTGTGACGGAAGGAACCGTGATCCCGGACGGAAGCCTTGCGTTCGGACGTCCCGCAAAGGTGGTCCGTCCGGTAACAGAAGTAGAAATCCGCCATATCAGGGAAAGCAGCCGGTATTATGTGGAAACTGCACAAAATCATCTCATAGAGAAAAAATCATAATTTCAATAGACATTTCATAACTATTAAGCAAGATTATTTTTAGGGAGAATTTTATGCCGGATGCTTGCATTGGTGCGGCAGTCAATGAAAATTACCGCGATTTTATTTCCGGATTCAGGACCAGTCCGAATGAACTTCGGGACTTTTATCACACAGACTGCATCACTCAGGTGAATTTTCAATATGCGATCGTCTATGTAGATGAGCAGCAGGCGGCTGCTTCCCCTGTCTCCAATTTTTCGGGAAATGCAATTCCCAGGTGCTACGGCCTCATGGATATGCAGGTTCTGGAGGAGACCGGGGCGGCCCAGGTGCAGCGGTCGGGGCTGGATCTCACGGGACAGGGAGTCCTGGCAGCAGTCATAGATACAGGGATCGACTATACCAATACTGTGTTCCAGCTGGGAAATCAGACTACAAAGATTCAATATATGTGGGATCAGACGATACAGGGAGAAGATCCTCCAATGCCTTATGGATATGGGACAGAATATACAAAAGAGCAGATTGATGAGGCGTTGCAGGCAGAAGATCCCCTGGAGATTGTTCCGAGCCAGGATACGTCGGGGCATGGAACATTTCTTGCAGGCATGATCGCGGGAAATGAAGTACAGGAAGAGAATTTTTCAGGGATCGCACCAGGGTCCGAGCTGGTGGTGGTAAAACTGAAACAGGCAAAAAGCTACCTGAAAGAATATTACTGTATTGACCCTTCAAAGGAAGTATATGCAGAACCAGATATCATGCTGGCGATCCGCTATGTTCTGGAGAAGGCAGATGAACTTAATATGCCGGTTGTGATCTATCTGGGGCTTGGGACCAATCTTTCTTCCCACACCGGAACTTCACCGCTGGCCAGGCAGATTTCAGCTCTGGCATACCAGCCGGGAATTGCGATCGTTGTGACCGGGGGAAATGAAGGGCAGACCAAACATCACTATGCGGGTACTCTCTCAGATGGAGAGGTTGTGGTGGAAATAAAGGTGGGACCGGGGGAATATGGATTTACGGCGGAACTGTGGGGCTTTCAGCCAAACCAGTTTTTTGTGGACATCGAATCGCCCTCCGGCCAGAGAACCGGTGTAATATCAGGAGGCTACAAGGGCAGAAGAAATATCACATTTCTGCTGGAACAGACGAGTCTCATCGTAGATTATTTTACCATTGACATATCCACTGGTTCGCCTTTTATCCGCATGAGATTCCGTGCCCCGGCAGAGGGAATATGGAAGGTTCATGTCACAGACGAAAATGTAGGGAGCAGGGAGTTTGACATGTGGCTTCCCATACGGAATTTTATCACCGATGAGACTTATTTTTTGGAATCCACACCGTATAATACACTGACTGCACCGGGAAACGCGGCACCGGTCATTACTCCTTCCACTTATAATCAGAGCAATAACAGTTTTTTTATCGAAAGCGGAAGGGGATATCCCAGGACCATGACCATACAGCCAGATTTTTCGGCGCCGGGTGTCAATGTGATCGGAGTCCTTCCAAGGAACAGGTTTGGGATGAAGACGGGCGCCAGTATTTCAGGGGCAGTGGTCGCGGGTCTTGCGGCACTGCTGTTGGAGTGGGGTCAGGTCAAAGAAAATGACTTGATCATGAACACGCTGAGACTGAAAAATTATCTGATCCGCGGAGCCAGGAGAGATCCGGACCGAAATTATCCAAACAGGGAATGGGGATTTGGGGCCGTGGATGTTTATCAGGCTTTTTTAAGAATCCGTTAGAGACGGCACTACAAAAGAAACTCCATGTTTGCAGACTTATTTCCAGTTTTTTTCATTTTGTTTCGGGAATAATTAATTTATAGTAACAAGCAGAATACACAGGAGTAGTAGGATGTAGAGAGATAATATTTATGAAAAGCTGTGCCCTTATGTAGAGAGGGCAAAAGGCGGAGACGAACAGGCCTTCGAGTATCTCTATCACCATTGAACAGAGAGCTGGTCCTTCAATGTGAATCTGCAGATGAGCGCAATCATCGCTGTGACAGTAATTGCGGCACTTTAACAGCAAGAGGAAATAAATCATTATATCATGCGGGAGCCATAGGAAATTCGGCAAGAAACTGCCGAACGGAAGGGGAGACAGGATTTATAAATATTCCCGGTAATCTCCGCGGCTAAATTCCAGGTGATAACCGATGCTTTCCATCCTGCGTCCGAGACAGCCTACGCATTCGGCGGCCTCATCTCCGGTGCAGATCTTGTTGTCGTAGAGAGCATAATCTTTCCTGACATCAATCGGGGAGAGATTCGGCATAACCACATTTGCACCGGCGAGGATTCCTTTTTCACGGCCGTTCGGATCAATTGTTCCAAGTGCCGTGGTGGAAGGCAGCAGGAGATGGTGATTCATCAGGCGCAGGATGCTGATCATATAAGTTGTGAGGTCCGCTGTGCCGGACGGCTCGTCCTTAAACGGTGTATCGTGATGAGGGATGAACGGCCCGATCCCTACCATTTTAGGATTCAGCTCTTTGATAAACAGAAGATCTTCAGCCAGATGGGCAGCCGTCTGTCCGGGGGCACCTACCATAAAGCCGGTACCGACATGAAAGCCGGCTTTTTTTAAGTCCCACAGGCACTGCTTGCGGCGGGCCAGTGACATCGTTTCGGGATGAAGTTTTTGATAGTGCTCCTCGGTGGCTGTCTCATGGCGCAGGAGATAACGGTTGGCTCCCGCCTCAAAGAGAGCCTGGTAGCTTTCCGGTGAGCGTTCCCCAAGGGACAGGGTGATAGCGCAGTCTGGATAGGATTTGCGCATGGCGGAGACAATAGAGACCATACGCTCATCATGAAAATAAGGGTCTTCACCTCCCTGAAGGACAAAACTTCGGTATCCAAGCTCATATCCGCTTTCACATGCGGAGAGAATCTGCTCCTCAGTCAAACGGTAACGGCTGACATTTGGGTTGGAACGGCGGATACCGCAGTATAAGCAGTCATTTTTGCAGTAGTTGGTAAATTCAATGAGCCCCCTTGGGAAAACTCCGGTGCCATATATTTTCTGAGCTTCTTTCCGGGCCAGGGATGCAAGATATTCGGCATCCTCTGCTGTCCTGTGTTCGATCAGGCGTATAAAATCTTCTTTTGGCAAAATCTGTTCTTTATATAATCGGTTTATCAACTCAAAATGGTTCATGAAGATCAGGTTCCTTTCTTGGCATATTATGAGTTTTTTACCACTATTTTCGTCATGCTTTGAAATGCATTCCTATAATCGTGGTAAAAAACTATCGTTGAATTGTTCTTTTCTTCACAGCCAGTTATAAACTTTCAACGTTTTCATAACACTATGTGTGGAAAATATCATATCATAATAAGAATAGAATAGAAAGCATTTCTCTAACTGCCGGTTTGTGATAAACTTTTGTTATAAGTTGAAGCGGGATTATCCGCTTCATATTGATACCACAGGAGAAAAAGAAAGGAAAGAAACATGAATGAGAATGTAACCGTTTTTAGCCATCCGTTAATCAAACATAAGATTTCCCAGTTAAGGGATGAAACGTGCAAGACCAAGGAATTCAGGGCACTGGTGGAAGAAATATCTATGCTCATGGGTTATGAGGTGCTCAGGGATCTGGAGATGGAAGAAATCGAGATCAAGACACCGATGGAGACAACCACGGCACCGATTATTAAAGGAAAGAAGCTTGCTCTGGTCCCGATTCTCAGGGCAGGACTCGGCATGACCGGAGGGATTCTGTCCCTGGTGCCGTCTGCTAAAGTAGGACATGTGGGTATGTACAGAGACGAAGAGACTCTGGAACCCAAAGAATATTACTGCAAACTGCCAGAAGAGATCGACCAGCGCATGATCCTGATCGTAGATCCCATGCTGGCAACCGGAGGATCTGCGGATGCGGCGGTTCAGTTTGTGAAAAAAAAGGGCGGAAAGCAGATAAAGTTTGTTTCCATCATAGCAGCGCCTGAAGGAGTAAAACGCCTGTCGGAGGCGCATCCTGACATTCAGATCTACTGTGGGGAGATAGACAGGGGATTAAATGAAAATGGATACATTCTGCCGGGACTCGGCGATGCCGGCGACCGTATTTTCGGAACGAAATAAAGAATGAATGAGGGAATTACATTGGGAAACAATGAGAGTAATATTTGAATCTTATATCCGAATGTGCTAAACTACAAAAGTTGACGTTTTTTAAAGGAAAGTGAGTAAAAGATGGTAAGAGAAGATATTAGAAATATTGCGATTATTGCCCATGTAGATCATGGAAAGACCACATTGGTGGATGAGTTATTAAAACAGAGCGGTATCTTCCGTGAAAATCAAGAAGTAGAAGAAAGAGTCATGGACTCTAACGATATTGAGAGAGAACGCGGTATCACGATTTTGTCAAAGAATACCGGCGTGCGCTATAACGATGTAAAGATCAATATTATTGATACTCCGGGACATGCTGACTTCGGCGGCGAAGTAGAGCGTGTGTTAAAGATGGTAAACGGAGTGGTTCTTGTAGTAGACGCCTTTGAAGGCCCTATGCCACAGACAAAGTTTGTATTAAAAAAAGCGCTGGAATTGGACTTGTCCGTGATCGTCTGTGTCAATAAAGTAGACCGTCCGGAAGCAAGGCCTGATGAAGTGGTGGATGAAGTACTGGAATTACTGATGGAACTGGACGCAGACGACAAGCAGCTGGACTGTCCGTTTGTCTTCGCGTCCGCAAAGGACGGATATGCGGTTGCCGATCTTTCCGATGAGAAGAAAGATATGAAGCCGCTGTTCGACACTATCATTGAACACATTGAGGCGCCGGAGGGAGATCCGGAGAAACCGACTCAGGTATTGATCAGTACCATTGACTACAATGAATATGTGGGAAGGATCGGAGTCGGCAAAGTGGACAATGGTTCTATCAAGGTAAACCAGGAGTATATGGTTGTAAATGCCCATGAAGAAGAGAAACAGCAAAAGGTCCGCATCACCAAGTTATATGAATTCGAGGGTCTTAACAAAGTGGATGTGAAAGAGGCAGGCATCGGTTCTATTGTTGCCATTTCCGGAATTTCAGACATTCATATCGGGGATACGATCTGTGACATGGATGAGCCGGCTGCAATCCCGTTCCAGAAAATCTCAGAGCCTACGATTGCTATGCAGTTCATGGTCAATGACAGTCCTTTGGCCGGACAGGAAGGAAAGTTTGTCACCAGCAGGCATTTAAGGGACAGGCTGTTCCGTGAATTGAATACGGATGTCAGTTTAAGGGTAGAGGAAAGCGATACCACAGACAGTTATAAGGTATCCGGCCGTGGAGAGCTCCATTTATCCGTTCTGATCGAGAACATGCGCCGTGAGGGTTATGAGTTTGCAGTGAGTAAAGCGGAAGTCCTCTATAAGGAAGATGAGAAAGGCAAAAAGCTGGAACCGATGGAGATCGCCGTAGTTGACGTGCCGGAAGAGTTTGCCGGAGCCGTCATCGATAAATTAAGCCAGAGAAAGGGTGAACTTCAGGGTATGAGTTCTGCCAAAGGCGGTTATTCAAGGCTTGAATTCTCTATTCCGTCCAGAGGTTTGATCGGATACCGGGGAGAATTTTTGACAGATACCAAGGGAAACGGCATTTTAAATACAGTATTCGACGGTTATGGACCTTATAAGGGAGATATTCAATACCGCAAGCAGGGTTCCCTGATCGCGTATGAAACAGGGGAGACTGTGACCTACGGATTATTTGCGGCCCAGGAGAGAGGAACGCTGTTCGTGGGAGCCGGAGAGAAGGTTTACAGCGGCATGGTCATCGGGCAGAACGGAAAAGCCGAGGACGTTGAGGTGAACGTGTGCAGAACGAAAAAGCTCACCAATACCCGTGCATCGGGTTCCGACGATGCTTTAAAGCTTTCGCCGCCGAAAATTTTAAGCCTGGAGCAGGCCTTAGAGTTTATCGACACCGATGAACTCCTGGAGATCACTCCGGAAAATATCAGAATCCGAAAAAAAATTCTGGACCCTACGATGAGAAAAAGACAGGCGTATAAGAAACAATAATGTCAAAACCTTCCGAATATTTTGTCGAAGGATTTTTCTTCTAATTGATGTCAGTTTAGAATACTCTGTATAGTACACGAATTGATACAAGAAGGGAGAAAAAGTATGACAGAAAAAGGAATCAATAATAATCAAGTGGAGGTAGCGGGCGAGATTATATCCACCTTTGAATACAGCCATGAGATTTTTGGCGAAGGTTTTTATATGGTCAAACTTTTAGTAAACAGGTTAAGCGAAGCGACTGATGAAATACCATTGATGATTTCCGAACGTTTAGTGGACGTTACAAAGGACTGCCGGGGGAAATATCTCAGGGCTTTCGGACAGTTCCGGTCGTATAACAAACATGAAGAAAACCATAACCATTTGATCTTGTCCGTCTTCGTCAGGGATTTGGAGTTCCTTGATTCTATGGAAGACGTGAAGCCGAATCAGATCCAGCTGGACGGGTTTATCTGCAAGCAGCCGGTCTACCGGATGACGCCGCTCGGAAGAGAAATCTGCGACATTTTGCTGGCTGTGAACCGCTCCTACGGGAAATCCGATTATATCCCTTGTATCTGCTGGGGAAGGAATGCCAGATTTGCGGGGAGTCTTGAGATCGGCTCCAGGATTGAACTTGTGGGAAGGATTCAGAGCCGTGAGTACCAGAAGCGGATCAGTGAATTTGAAGTTGTAAAGAGGACTGCATATGAAGTGTCTGTGAATAAACTGGAAATGAAGGTCCCGGAAGAAGAGTAAAAGCCTTTGTTTTGCAGGACATACGGGTAAGTCAGCATAAAATCGGGGGATTTCACTAGGTATTCCCGCAGAGCACACCGTATTTTAAACCCTTCGGGTGGACGTACTTCGTACGATAATGTATAGATTTTTTGCCGGAATGGTGATATAATAAAGCGATATTACTAAAGGAAGATTCTTTGAGGTGAAAAGATGAAAGGACGAGTGGAAGTTTACTGCGGCCAGGGCAAAGGGAAGACATCGTCGGCCTTAGGCCACTGCATCAAAGCAGCAGGACAGGGGAAGCAAGTCATTATTGTTCAATTCCTGAAAGGAAAAGACACGGAGGAAATCAGCTTTATAAGACGCCTGGAACCAGAGATCCAGCTGTTCAGTTTTGAGAAGTATGAACAGCACTATATGGATCTGACGCCTGAACAAAAGAAAGAGCAGGAGCATTTCATCAGCAACGGCCTCTGTTATACGAAAAAGGTCATTGACACCAGACAGTGCGATGTCTTAGTGCTTGATGAGGTACTCGGACTTTTAGATCTTGGACTTCTTTCTGAGGAGGAACTGGTGGCTTTGGTCGCCGAAAGGGACGAGGAACTGGAAGTCATCATGACAGGAAGAAGGCTGCCTGATTCTTTGAAGGACTGGGTGGATGACATCTACTGCATTAACGCAATTAAAGAATCATAAGGTTACATAAGAGATTAGGAGGAATGTATATGGCTATATTTACTGGAGCCGGCGTTGCATTGATCACGCCGATGAAAGAAGACTTATCAGTAGACTATGACCAGCTTGAAAGGGTCATTGACGATCAGATTGATCACGGCACCGACAGTATCATCATCTGCGGGACCACAGGGGAAGCATCCACGATGTCTCACAAGGAGCAAATCGAGGTCGTTTCCGCATGTGTTTCATGCGTCAACAAACGGGTTCCGGTCATTGCCGGGGCAGGTGCTAATTGCACAGACGAAGCCCTTTATCTTGCCAAGGAGTCGGAGAGAGTCGGAAGCGACGGGCTTTTAGTTGTAACTCCATACTATAACAAAGCCACACAGGCAGGCTTGGTCGAGTATTACACGAGTATAGGTAATTCTGTAAACATTCCTATCATTATGTATAATATCCCGGGAAGGACCGGAGTAAACATTCAGCCTGAGACGACGGCAAAGATCTTCAAATCAGTGGAGAATATTGTGGGTATGAAGGAAGCCAGCGGCAATCTTTCACAGGTTGCGGATGCCCTCTATCTGACGGACGGAGAACTTGACATGTATTCCGGAAATGACGACCAGATCCTTCCGGTCTTATCTCTTGGAGGTAAGGGTGTGATCTCTGTATTGTCCAACATCGCACCGCAGGAGACTCATGATATGGTCATGAAGTTCTTAAACGGAGATGTAAAGGGCAGCCAGGAGCTTCAGATGAAGTATATGGACGTGATCCATAAACTGTTCTGTGAAGTGAACCCGATCCCTGTAAAAAGAGCTATGGCAGAGCTGGGCTTTGGAGCCAATGCAGTGAGAAGGCCGCTTACAGAGATGGAAGAAGGCCACGCACAGGAACTCATTGAATCTATGAAAAAAGCAGGAATTCTTTAAGGAGCAGCACAAATGATAAAAGTAATGATGCACGGCTGCAATGGCGCTATGGGACAGGTGATCAGCGAGATCATCGAAGAATCCGAAAGTGCGGTCATGGCGGCGGGAGTAGACTTTAAAGACGACGGACACAATCCATATCCGGTATTTAAAAATTTGGAAGACTGCAATGTGGACGTCGATGTAATCATTGATTTTTCCTCCTCCAAAGCCACGGACCGTCTGTTAAGCTATGTGGCTGAAAAGCAGATACCGCTTGTCTTATGTACGACGGGCCTGAGCGAAGAACAGTTAAAAAAAGTCGAGGAGACAAGCAAAAAGACCGCAATTTTAAGGTCTGCCAACATGTCCCTCGGAGTCAATATTTTATTAAAGCTTGTGAATACGGCGGCAAAGGTGCTGGCAGATGCGGATTTTGATATTGATATCGTAGAGAAACACCATAAACTGAAAGTAGACGCGCCGTCAGGAACTGCCCTTGCGTTGGCAGACGCTGTCAATGAAGCGCTTCACAACGAGTATGAGTATGTTTATGACCGAAGCCAGAGAAGGATCAAGCGTCCGAAAAAAGAGATCGGCATTTCGGCGGTCCGCGGAGGGACCATAGTCGGACAGCACGATGTGATCTTTGCCGGACAGGATGAAGTCATTGAATTTCATCACACGGCCTACTCCAAAGCAATCTTTGGGAAAGGAGCAGTCAGCGCGGCAATCTACCTGGCGGGCAAACCGGCCGGCATGTATGACATGAGCGACGTGATCGGTTAAATAATGTTTGAAACCAAAGGCGGTACGGCTGATTATTCGTACTGCCTTTTTGTGAACATACGAAAGAAAGAGTGAGTTTTATGTTATCAAAAAAAGTATTAGAGTTATCGAAACAGCACTCCGTGATCCGGGATATTTTTGAATTCGGCATGGAGAGGGCCAAAGAAGTGGGAACTGAAAATGTATTTGATTTCAGCATAGGAAATCCATCGGTGCCTGCCCCTAAGGAAGTGGATGATACAGCCATGGAGTACATAAAAGGCGGCGATCCGGTGGCAGTCCATGGATATACAAGCAACGCCGGAATATTTGAGGTGAGGGATGCCGTGGCGGCGTCTCTAAACCGCAGGTTTGATACAACTTACAGCGCGGATAATATTTTCATGACCATAGGGGCTGCTGCTGCCGTGGGCATCTGCTTTAAAAGCCTGGTGGACGGGCCGGAGGATGAGATCATCACCTTTGCGCCTTATTTTCCCGAATACCAGGTATATGCTGAGGGAGCCGGGTGTAAGCTCACCGTTATACCGGCTGAGACTGAGACATTCCAAATTGATTTTGATAGGCTTAAGTCTGCCATCAATATGCACACGAAGGCTGTGCTGATCAATTCCCCGAACAATCCTTCCGGAGCCGTTTATTCCAAGCACACGATTCAGAGGCTTGCAGATCTTCTCACGAAGAAGCAGAAGGAGACAGGCCACAGCATTTATATCATATCTGACGAGCCATACAGGGAGATCGTCTATGACGGAATAAAGCTTCCCCACGTTCCGAAATATTATGACAACACATTAGTCTGTTATTCTTTCAGCAAATCCCTTTCCATACCCGGAGAACGGATCGGCTATATCATCGCACCGTGTGAGGCGGAAGATTACGGGAACCTTCTGGCTGTATTTATTGCTGCGGGAAGGCTGCTTTCTTATGTGAGTGTGCCTGCCCTGTATCAGAAGGTAGTCGGCGACTGTGTTGATCTCACGGCGGATCTCTCCGTATATCAGGCAAACAAGGACTTATTTTATAACGCCTTGACGGATATGGGCTACGAGTGTGTGGAGCCGGGAGGTGCTTTTTATCTGTTCCCCAAGGCTTTGGAACCGGACGCAAATGCATTTTGTGAGCGGGCAAAGAAGTATGACCTGCTGATGGTTCCGGGGGACAGCTTCGGATGTCCGGGTTATGTGCGGATTTCGTACTGTGTACCTACGGAACGGATTGAGAAGGCGCTGCCTCTGTTTCAGAAACTGATCGATGAATACAAGGAGAGATAAGATGAAATCTTGGAGAGATAATATAAGAAATGTAGTCCCGTATACTCCGGGAGAACAGCCGAAAGAGGACGGTGTGATCAAGCTGAATACGAATGAGAATCCATATCCTCCTTCTCCGAAAGTTTTAGAAGCAATGAATCATATTAAAAATCTGAGAAAGTATCCGGACCCGGCGGCGGCGGATCTCACAGAAGCGATCAGTTCCTATTACGGTCTGAATCGGGATGAAGTCTTCGTCGGAGTCGGCTCAGATGACGTTTTGGCCATCGCTTTTCTGACATTCTTTAATTCCGGAAGACCGGTGTTTTTCCCGGACATCACCTATTCATTTTATGATGTCTGGGCCGGCCTGTTTCAGATACCTTATGAGACCAAAGCCTTGGACGACGAGTTCGGCATACGTGCCGGGGATTACTACGGGGAAAACGGGGGAGTGATCTTTCCGAATCCCAATGCACCGACAGGGGCTCTTTTAGAATTAGAAACAGTCAGGGATATTTTAGATCACAACAGAGACGTTCTTGTGATCGTGGACGAGGCTTACATCGACTTTGGAGGTGAAAGCGCGAGAAGCCTGATTCCTGAGTATGATAATCTGCTGGTCGTACAGACGTACTCTAAATCCCGCTCTCTCGCGGGGCTCAGGATAGGATATGCCATGGGAAATAAAGAACTGGTCAAGGCCATGAACGATGTGAAGTATTCCTTTAATTCTTATACGATGAACGAGCCGGCCATTGTCATGGGAAGGGCGGCGATCGAGGACGAAGCTTATTTCCAAAAGACAAGAGAAAAGATTATAAAAACTAGAGAATGGTTTCAGGAAGAGCTGAGAAATATGGGATTTTCTTTTGCGGATTCTAAAGCAAATTTTGTCTTTGCATCACATGAATCTATTCCGGCCAAAGAATTATTTGAAGCGGCAAAGAGAGAGAAAATATATGTCCGGTATTTTAATAAGCCGAGAATTGACAATTATTTAAGAATTACGATCGGCACAGATGATGAGATGCAGACTCTGGCGGAGTTTTTGAAAAAACAAATAAGGCCATAGGATAAAGCAGGCAGGTCACGGAAAATTTCCGGTACTGCTTGCTTTTTTAAAAACTTTGAGGTAAGATAATAATGTAATTATTTCTAAATTATGGAATATACGAGGTGGGGTATGACGTAGACTTCCGTTTCAGCAAGGAAGGAGACGGTTATGTTGACCAGACCAGAGTTTTTAACTTATGTAGAAGAACACATACTGGAGTATGTGAAGGACCCGGAGGAAAAGCAGGCCTCCATCCGGCAGGTGACAAAGAACAATAACATCAGTTTAAACGGCCTCTGTATCGGAAAAGGAGAAGAAGTCTGCCAGCCTATCATTTATTTAGACTCCTATTATGAGGATTACCGGGAGGGAGCAGATCTGGGAGAGATCTTATGCAGGATAGGCGGGGTCTATGAGGACAGCAGGGCGGACAGTCCGATTGATACTTCCCTTTACAGGGATTACAGCCATATGAGGGATCTTCTGTTTTTCCGTCTGGTAAATTATGAGAAGAACAAAGAACAGTTAAAGGACTGTCCCTGTGAGAGAATCGAAGATTTGGCCGTGACTTACCGGTGGTTTGCCCATCACGACAAGAATGGGATGGCCAGTGCTCTGATCCGCAATCAGGATCTTGACTTATGGGGCATCACGAAGGATAAGCTCATGGAAGATGCAAAAGCAAATACAAAGAGGGTCTTTCCGCCGCTGCTCCGCCCTATGGAGCAGTTATTTCCGCAGATGGAGGCAGGAGGAGAACTATATGTCCTGACCAACGAAGAAGGACTTAATGGTGCGGGAACTGTCCTCTATGACGGGATACTCGACAGTTTTTCCGATCAGATCAAAGGTGGATTTTATATCCTTCCCAGCAGTATCCATGAGGTTCTGCTTGTGCCTGAAAAGGAAGGAAGTGATCCGGCGGCCCTTTCAGAACTGGTGAAAGAGGTGAACCGAACCGTGGTGGATGACGGTGAGATCTTGTCTGACCGGGTTTACTATTATAAAAAAGGGCAGAATGTATTTATGTCGAAAGTGTGAATTTTACATCCGGAGGGACTGTGACCTTGTCATCCGGAGAACGTTACTTTATAATGTAAATAATTAAAAACTGGGGTGATGAAAGATGAGACGTTGGGAAATATATCTGGAAATATTCATGGAACTTATAGTGATCGCGGGAGGGGCCTTTCTTCTGATCTTTTTTCTGCCTAAGTGCATCGGATTCTTATGGCCCTTTGTGGCCGCTTGGATTGTGGCGATGCTGGCCCATCCGGTGATCGCATTTTTGGAAGACAAAATCAGTCTTCCAAAGAGATTCGGCTCGGCATTGATCATCATTGCGGTGATCGCAGGCCTGATCGCACTGATTTCATTTATTTTCAGCCAGCTGGCAGCCCAGATCGTGGGATTTGCGGCCAACCTTCCGGATTTAAGAGAGACGGTCCAGACGCAGCTGATGAATCTTAAAGAACAGGCGGTGCACCTGCTGGATTCTCTGCCGTACGGAATGGGGGTAAAGTTTGATACGATGCTCGGTTCCACAGACAAGGTGCTGGACAAGGCGGTGAGTGCCATCGGGAATTACGGCATGGAGCATTCCGGCAATGTGGCCAAAGGCATGACCAGCGGATTTATCGGTACGATCGTTATGTTCTTTGCCTCATATCTGTTTATCGTGGATAAGGATAAGATTGTACAGGGGTATGAAAAGCATGTCCCGAGGATGGTCCGTCACAAGATCGGCATCTTCTACCACAATACACTGGGAGTTCTGGCAAGTTACTGCTGGGCCCAGGTAAAGATCATGGTCATTATCATTGCGATCCTCTGGATCGGTTTTATCGTTGCGGGGATCAGCTATGCATTTTTCCTCGCAGTTGTGATCGCAATTCTGGATGTGCTTCCGATCCTTGGGACCGGGACGGCGATCATCCCGTGGGCACTTTATAAGATCCTCACAGGAGACATTAAGACAGCCATTATACTGCTGATCATCTACGTGATCTGTCTTGTGACCAAACAGGTGCTTCAGCCCAAAATGATGGGAGACAGTATGGGGATTTCACCCCTTGCCACTTTATTTTTGATTTATATCGGCTTAAAGCTTTCGGGCATCGGCGGCATGCTTTTGGCTCTGATCCTAGGCATCTTCGTGTATAATCTATATAAACTGGGGATCTTTGACCGGAAGATCGCATTCTTCCGGCGAAGGATCGAGATGCTGACGATCAACAGCGAGAAGGAAGAAGAACAGATAAAAGAAGAACTGGACAGACGGGAAAGAGAGGGAAAAAAATCATGAGTTATGCAGATACTCTGTTTATCAATATGTGCAGAGATATTTTAGAAAACGGGACCAGCACAGAAGGAGAAAAAGTCAGGCCCAAATGGCCGGACGGCACACAAGCTTATACGATCAAGCAGTTTGGCGTTGTGAACCGTTATGATCTGTCAAAGGAGTTTCCGGCGCTGACACTGAGGAAGACGTTTGTCAAGTCTGCTGTGGACGAACTGCTCTGGATCTGGCAGAGGAAGTCAAATAACATACATGATTTAAAGAGTCATGTGTGGGATGAATGGGCGGACGAAGACGGCTCGATCGGTAAGGCATACGGCTATCAGATGAGGGTAAAGCATCAGTATGCGGAAGGTATGATGGATCAGGTGGACAGGGTGATCTACGACTTAAAGAACAATCCATACAGCCGCAGGATCATGACAAATATTTACGTTCATCAGGACCTGCATAAAATGAATCTCTATCCATGTGCTTACAGCATGACATTTAACGTGACCAAAAAACCGGGACATGAAAAGCTTGTTCTGAACGGCATCCTCAATCAAAGATCTCAGGACATTCTGGCGGCGAATAACTGGAACGTAGTCCAGTACTCGGTTCTGCTCTATATGCTCGCACAGGTATGCGGCATGGAGCCGGGAGAGCTTGTCCATGTGATCGCTGACGCACATATCTATGACCGGCACATTCCGGTCATAAAGGAACTGATCAAGCGCCCGGTTTATGACGCGCCGAAGTTTTCCATGAATCCCGATGTGAAAGACTTTTATGAGTTTACTGTGGATGACTTTAAGATAGAAGATTACAAAGCAGGGGAGCAGATTAAGGACATCCCCATTGCCATATAGGAGAGAAATATGAATTTGATTGTGAATGCGGACAAGAACTGGGGAATCGGCAGGGAAAACCAGCTTTTAGTTCATATACCAAACGACATGAAGATGTTCCGGCAGACTACGACAGGAAAAGTCGTGGTGATGGGAAGGAAGACATTAGAGAGTTTTCCAAACAGCATGCCTCTTCCAAAGAGGACAAATATTGTCATGACGACAGATCAGGATTACGACGGCCGGGGAGCCATTGTGGTCCACAGCGAGGAAGAATTGTTTGAAGAACTTAAAAAATATGCGGATGAAGACATCTTTATCATTGGGGGAGAGAGTATATACCGGATGATGCTTCCTTACTGTGATACGGCTTATGTCACCAGACTCGACTATGCATATGATGCAGATACCTATTTTCCGGATCTTGACGCACTGGAAGAATGGGAGATTGTAAAGGAAAGTGAAGAACAGACTTATTTTGACCTTGAATATGTATTTTTGAAGTATCAGAAACGGAATGACGATTGACAGAAGATTCAAAAAGTTTCATAATAAAACTTAATGAAAAACTACATATAACAGGAAGGAAGAGATAACATGTTAGATATCAAAGTTGAAAAGACACAGTGCCCGAAAGAAAAACCGGGAAAAGATGATCCGCTTCTGTTTGGGACCATTTTTACAGATCACATGTTTGTGATGGACTATGATGAGGAAAAGGGATGGTATGATCCGCGCATCGTTCCCTATGCTGATCTCACATTGTCACCGGCTGCAACGATCTTTCATTACGGACAGGGTGTCTTTGAAGGGCTGAAGGCATATAATTCAGAAAACGGAAATGTGAATTTATTCCGCCCGGACATGAATGCAAAGAGATCTAACCGTTCATCTGACAGGCTGTGTATTCCGGAAATTCCGGAAGAAGACTACATCCAGGCGATTGAGCAGTTAGTTGCTCTGGACAAGGACTGGATTCCAAGTGAGCCGGACCATTCTTTATACATCCGTCCGTTTATTATCGGAACAGATCCGTTTTTGGGCCTGAAGACTTCCAGATACTATCAGTTTATTATCATTCTGTCACCGGTAGGGCCTTACTATCCGGAGGGACTGGATCCTGTCAGCATCTGGATCGAAGATGACTACGTAAGAGCTGTACGCGGAGGTATCGGAGAAGCCAAGACCGGGGGCAATTATGCGGCCAGCATTTTATCCCAGGTGAAAGCACATGATGAAGGATATTCCCAGGTACTCTGGCTGGACGGAGTGGAAAGAAAGTATATTGAAGAAGTAGGAGCTATGAATATCTTCTTCAAGATCGCCGGCAAGGTAGTGACTCCGAAGTTAAACGGAAGTATTCTGCCCGGTATCACCAGAGACTCAGTTATAGAGCTCTGCAAAGAGTGGGGATATGAGGTAGAAGAAAAGCGGATTTCCATAGATGAGATCTATGAAGCACACAAAGCAGGGCTCTTGGAAGAAGTCTGGGGAACAGGAACTGCGGCCGTTATCTCACCGGTGGGCAAACTGCGCTGGGGAGATGAGATCATGCAGGTAAAGGACGGAGGAATCGGTGAATTAAGCCATAAACTCTATGACACTGTGAGCGGAATCCAGCTGGGCAGGATTGAAGATACCCATGGATGGATTGTGGAAATCAAATAAATGTTACGGCTGGAAGAGGAACCTCTCTTCCAGTCTTTTTTTTAATTGTAATATTGTATTCTTGAAATGACTTTGGTATAATATAAAAACATGACTAAAAGTCATAAACTCAAATTCATATATTATGAGGAAATGAAAGGAGATTGGACAATGGAAATGTACATTGCGATTGCGGCCGGAATCTTATCTCTGGTTGTTGCATTTGCACTGATGACGAAAGTAAAAGGTGCGGATGAAGGAAATGACCAGATGAAAGAAATTGCCGGAGCGATCAACGAAGGAGCCCATGCATTTCTCAGGGCAGAATACAAGCTGCTTATATTATTTTGTATCGTAGTATTTGTATTGATCGGCCTTGGAATCCAGAGCTGGGTATCAGCAGTATGCTTTTTAGTGGGAGCATGTTTTTCTGCTCTTGCAGGATTTATCGGAATGCATACAGCAACAAAAGCAAACGTAAGAACTGCAGAGGCAGCAAGATCAGGCGGGATGAGCAAAGCTTTATCCATCGCGTTTTCCGGCGGTGCCGTTATGGGACTTACTGTGGTAGGTCTTGGACTGTTCGGTGTTACTATGGTTTACAAGGTGACAGGAGATGTCAGCGTACTGACAGGATTCAGTTTGGGAGCATCCTCTGTGGCATTGTTCGGCCGTGTGGGCGGTGGTATTTATACAAAAGCCGCTGACGTCGGAGCTGACCTTGTAGGTAAAGTAGAAGCAGGTATCCCGGAAGATGATCCGAGAAACCCGGCAGTTATCGCCGACAACGTAGGTGACAACGTAGGTGATGTAGCAGGAATGGGTGCCGACTTATATGAATCATATGTCGGATCTATCGTATCTGCCATTACCATCGGTGTTGTGGCATTCAGCGTAAAAGGGGCTGTTTACCCGCTGATACTCGCAGCGATCGGAATTGCGGCATCTATTCTCGGTGTTATTTTCGTAGTAAATACGAAGAGCCAGAATCCGCACAGGGCACTGGACGGAGGTACATACTTCTCAAGTGTAATCGTTTTGATTGCGGCATTCTTCTTAAGCCGTCAGTTCTTCGGAAACCTGGATACTTTCTGGGCAATCCTTGGCGGTGTCTTGGTTGGTAATATTATCGGTAAATTAACTGAGTTCTACACATCCAGTGACTACGGCGCAGTTAAGAAGATCGCTGATCAGTCTGAGACAGGATCTGCGACAACGATTATTTCAGGACTTGCAGTAGGAATGGAATCCACAGCATTCCCGATCATCTTCATCAGTATCGCGGTTATTGTGGCATATCAGTTCGCAGGTTTATATGGAATTGCTCTCGCAGCGGTAGGTATGCTTTCCACAACAGGTATCACGGTAGCAGTCGATGCTTACGGACCGATTGCCGATAATGCCGGCGGTATTGCAGAGATGGCAGAGTTAGATGAATCTGTGCGTAAGATCACAGATAAGCTTGACGCAGTAGGTAATACAACAGCGGCTATGGGAAAAGGATTTGCCATCGGTTCTGCGGCATTAACCGCATTGGCACTGTTCTCTGCTTATTCACAGGCTGTTGACCTGACAACGATCAACTGTCTGGACCCGAAAGTAATCGTAGGTGTGCTGATCGGCGGAATGCTTCCGTTCTTATTCTCAGCGTTTACTATGCAGTCTGTAGGTAAGACAGCAAACGAAATGATCGTGGAAGTGCGCCGTCAGTTCAAAGAGATTCCGGGAATCCTTGAAGGAAAAGGAAAGCCGGATTACAAGAACTGTGTTGAGATTTCCACATCAGCAGCGTTAAAAGAAATGCTTCTTCCGGGTGTTATGGCAATCATTGCCCCATTGATCATCGGTGTTCTTTTAGGAGTGGAAGCTCTCGGCGGATTATTAGTTGGATCTTTGGCATCTGGTGTTATGATGGCGATCTTCATGGCAAATGCCGGAGGAGCCTGGGATAATGCGAAGAAGTATATCGAAGAAGGAAACCACGGCGGAAAAGGCAGTGACGCTCATAAAGCAGCCGTTGTCGGCGACACTGTAGGTGATCCTTTCAAAGATACATCAGGACCGTCTATCAACATTTTGATTAAGCTGATGACGATCGTAGCTTTAGTATTCGCACCATTATTCTTGAGTATCGGCGGAATCTTATAAATGAATTTAAAAATCCATGGAATTATTTGAGGTTATCTCATCTGATTACCATGGATTTTTTATTTCTCAGGAAAGACCTTGTCACGCAAATTTGTCAAGCCCCTCAAAGAATGGGGGCCTAAGTGATGAAGCAGGTTTGCACTTTGTTCTTTTGCCGGGTCAGTTTTCTGCTGTGGCTGCATTGCATGTCTGAGATTTGGACGGATTTTTCAGCATAAGGACTGCAATAACAGTCACCGTGCATTCCGCGGCGATGATTCCGGTCCAGAGTGCCTGTCTTCCAAAGAGAGCAGGCAGAAGAAAGATACATGCTACATTTACAATAAAGCTTCTCAGTGAGGCGATTGCCAGGGCTTTAGCTGTCCTTTTGGACGCCAGATGGTAAGTAGTAAACACCATATTGACTGCCGCAAATAAAAAGGAGATTCCATAGACAGACAGGCTTTCACCGGCAAGCTTAACCAGAACCGGTTCCCGGTTAAATATGTGAATGACCGGCTTTCCGAACAAGAGCAATACGGCATAGAGGAAGAAAGCAAGGAGAAAGTTCAAAGTAATGCCTTTTTTGAAGAAGTACTGTTCCAATTCTTTCTTGCCCTCTCCTGCAGAACGGCTGATCAAAGGCTGTATGCCGTCTGAAACTCCGATATTTCCCAAGTAACGTATGATGATCAGATTATAGCAGAAGATCGTGATCGGCTGGCTCATCTGTGTGATCAGTTCCGGTATTCCCCGTTTCAGTATCTCTGAAATATAATATTTTTTCAGGGGAAGAAGTTTTAGCTTCAGTTTTCCTTTCCCGTGGATAAAATGCGGCAGCATGATCATACAGGAGATCACCTGTCCGAGGCCGGCCGCCATACCGGCAAATCCGAGTTTCGGGTTTCCGTCATTCCTCACAAAGGCTGCAAGCACCATGGCCATGCAAAAGAAGATACCGAATAAAATATAGTATCTGAGATAATCCGAAGTTAGGGAGACAAGCTCTCCGCTGGCACCCAGAAAGGCAGCAATCTGGTCTGAAAACAAAAAGCTGAACACTGTCATGGAACCTGAAAAAATCAACACCAGGAATATACTGTTCATAAAAGAGTGCAGAGCCTTCCGATCATTTCCGCGGCCGATGAAGACGGATGATAAAGCCTACATGAGTGAAATAACAAAGCTGTATACATTGTCCCAGAGATTAAATCTGACTGTATTTTATCAGCAGGGCATTATACATCATAGGAAAAGAGAAGAGACCAAATCCTATATCTTCCTGAAAATACAACAGACAGATGTAAAAGATCCCGGAATCTTCTGTCTGCCGGAGGGAACTTATGAGTGCAGCGTGTCTGAGGTCACCAGAATCGATGAAGAGGCAGAGACAAAAGGCCTGTCGGAAGATATATTAATGGTAGAAACAGATTTTTATTTCGGAAAACAGCCAAAAGACAGATACTTTTTAGAACTGCAGATATACAAAGGAAAAGGCAGCGGGAATTGAACCCCACCGCCTTTATGAATGGACGATATCTCTGCTGGATAAGTATCCTTTAAACAAAAGGAGCCATTCAGCGATCGTTTTTTATCACTATTGGAGGAACGCATTTCAAAGCGTGACGGAAATAGTGATGAAAAGCTTATGGATTAAGTTCCGCGATCCGACTCACTGCCACATAGATCTCGCTGATCTTATACCAGGTTGGATAATCTACGACTCCGGTCTGTCCAAGGCCGAATACATTTTGGAATACTCTCACGGCATTGGCCGTCTGCTGTCCGTATGTACCGTCCACCGGTATCGTAGGAATAGAAGGATAGTCCTTTGCGATCCGGTTTAATTGTTCCTGCATCTGACGGACTTTTTCCCCGGTGGAGCCTATGGTCAGATCATAACCCGGCCAGGAGGAAGGAATGCCTGAAATCTGCTCTGCGGTATTGATATACATACTTTCTCCATAGTAATATCTGAGAATTTCGATAGGAGTATATCCTTGATCTCCCAGATACTTAGAACCCCATTGTGTCATCCACTCCGGACAGCTTACCCGTTTGCCGTCACAGTATTGTGTCAGGATCGGCTGGCGCACGTTCGGCCGGGACAGATAACTGGCGAAGATTTCATCCACAATGGTGTTGATGGAATCATATGTTGTCTTTCCATTGATCCATTTGTGGTCATAGGCGGTGGAGGAAGTAATCGTAAAGTCGTGTCCTTTGTTTCTGTACCACTCAGTGTAAACTCTGTTCAGAGTAAAGGACATGATCGCCAGAATGTTGGCCTCCAGGGACGAACGAGGCCATGTGGAGTAAACCTCACAGGCAGCCACATTTTTAATGTAGTCTTTATAGCGCACATAATAGTTTTGGGCGGTCTGGTCAGTAATAGCTCCGTCGTGGACAATGACGAATTCAGGGATCACTACCCGGCTAAGTACGATCTCACCGGATTCATTGACTGGCTTGATCTCATCTTCTGCAATTTTAGGAGGATAATCCCCCCAGAGGGTATGAGGGCCTATGACTATATTATCAAGTGTTGTAGTTGCAGTTTCCAAGGGAACCATGGAAACATTTTGAAGACCGTTTGTATCTGCCAGAATCTGAGCTCCCGAGATCGTTACCGGCTCATAGCCGGGTGCTGTCACATGCAGATTATATTCTGAGTATGGCTGGTTTTCACTCGGGGAAAGACTGTATTCCACCGGAGGAGCATCAAGCGCTACCTCTTCGGTCTGTCCGTTCTGATCAGTGGTTACTTCCTCTAGAACCTGATCGGATTCTCCGGTATAGGAGATAGATATAGTAGCATTCCGCACCGGAACATATCCAATGGTAGAGTTTACTTGAATTTTTAAGTTGCCTTTGTCTGCCATTTAAAAAATCCTTTTTCTTTTACTATATGCCGGCGTGATAAAAATATAACCAGAGTCACTTCTGATGTGTGTTTCCTAGATTTAAGAAATATGATAACATTAGAAAAGAATAGGAAGCAAAAAGAGAAAGAGGTAATCATGGAAAATCAGGAAGAAAAACAGAAGCACAAGAGACGTATCCGGTACAGCGGAACCCATCCTAGAAATTATAAAGAAAAGTATAAGGAACTTCACCCGGAAAAATATCCGGACACGGTTGCAAAAATTATTCAAAAAGGCAGTACGCCTGCCGGCATGCACATTTCTATCTGCGTGAAAGAAATCCTTGAGTTCCTCCAGATCAAACCGGGACAGACCGGTCTGGATGCAACGTTAGGTTATGGAGGGCACACGCTGGAGATGATGAAATGTCTGGAATCGAAAGGACATATGTATGCTCTGGATGTGGATGCCATAGAACTTAAGAAAACTAGAGAACGCCTAGAGAAACTTGGTTACGGACCGGAAATTTTAACGATCCGTCAGCTGAATTTTGCAAAGATTGACGAAATAGCGAAAGAAGCAGGACCGTTTGATTTTGTCCTGGCGGATTTAGGCGTCTCGTCCATGCAGATTGACAATCCGGACAGGGGATTTTCCTACAAAACAGAAGGTCCGCTGGATCTGCGCCTAAATCCTGAAAAAATCTTTTAAACGTCTGCTGCGGGAAGGGATTTATCAAGAGATTTCAACCGATGTGATCCGTCCGTCGGCAGAAGAATGCAGGATGAACAGCCGTGCACGGTCGACAAAGATGAGATGGGCTATAAAGGCGTAATAAGTTCTATAAGTCAGGAGGATGAAGGGATGATTTATGAGGAAAAAGAACTGGAAATGGAAGGCGTGCTTCAGACAGCCAGACAGATGTGTACTGCTGCCAGAACCGCACCGAAAGCAAGAGGACTGGATTTTATCCACACTGCGGTAGTTACGGGGGAAGATCTGAAGAATCTTGCTGATGAGACACAACGGCTTGGGAAAGAACAAGGTCAGGATTTTTATGTGAGAGATGCAGATAATCTCCGTAAAAGTCAGGCGGTGGTTTTAATTGGGGTGACTTATCAGCAAAGAGGACTGAATGAGTGCTGTGGTTGGTGCAATCAGGCAAACTGCCAGGGATGCAGGGAGAACCAAAGCGTCTGTGTATTTGATCCGATGGATCTGGGAATTGCATTGGGCTCGGCAGTCAGCGTGGCGTCCATGAATCATGTGGATAATCGGATCATGTTTTCTGTTGGAAAAGGAGCATTATCATTAGGGATGCTGGGACCGGAAGTGAAGATGATCCTTGGAATTCCGCTGGCGGCAGCAGGAAAGGCACCTTATTTTGACCGCAAATAACTGTTTAAGGGAAGCTGAAGAATGGCTGAAAAACGTTGTATTATTTTGAAAAATATAGTAAAATAGAACAATAGAGTGGTTTGTGTATAAAAGCTATTAATGAATCATTCCCTCTAGGGCAGTCGTTATGATAGGTACTATCAGCATTTATACGATATGAGGGTGCATACAAAAGAAAGGGGTGGGGCAGTGGATTTACAAGTTTTTGAAATTCGGCTAAAAGTATATCTGTTAGAAGATATCCCTGTAGAAGCAGTTCAAAAGAAGACAGCCGCACTGATTGACATTTGTCTGAGCAGAGACGAAGCACTTCAAAAATTTCATGAGGCAAATCAATTTAAAAATTATTCTTTTGGAAATCCATATCCATTAGAAAAGGACAAAATTTATAAAAAGGATAAGGTGTATGTCATAACAATCCGCACCATTGATCCACAGCTTGCAAAAGTATTTTCCGAAAAATTAATTCATGAGCGATCCGATGAGATGCAGGCATTAACCTGCGAAATCAAAATTATCCCCAAAGAAAAGAAAATTATTGATACTATTTATTCTATCTCTCCGGTGATTGTGAAAGCAGAGCGCTACTGGAGGGGTGTTTTTTCTTTACAGGAGTATGAAAAAAGACTGACCGTAAATCTTATAAAAAAATATAATGCCTTCTGCGATACAAAGATAGATGAAGATTTTGAATTCATTCGTATGATTGAGGTCAAAAACAGAACTCCGATCACTGTTTCTTATAAGAAAATAAAACTTTTAGGAGATAAAATTACGTTAAAGGTAGCGGACAATGAATTGTCACAGGAACTGAGTTATATGACTTTGGGAACAGGACTGGGAGAAATAAATGCGCGGGGGGCTGGTTTTGTAAATTACAGGTGGATGTAGGAGGTAGCATTTTGCTTAGAGAGTGTACGGAAATATTCAAGGAACAATTACAGCAAAACAATAATCTGCTGTTCGATTCTTACATACCGGCCAACGGAACATATCTGATCGTGAAGGAAGACGGAACATTATTGGAGCCTGTGGAAATTGAACTAGATAAAAAAAGCGGTCAGATAAACCGCACCAACCGTTATTTCACTAAAATCTGCCAGTATGACTATTACAGCAGGCTGATCGATATGAATAAACCGCAGGACAATAAAAAAATCATTCATTCCAATAATTATCTTTCATTTTTTGTGAAGAAAGAGAGTTTTCAAAACGGAAAACTGGATGCGGAAGCCATTGATCGTTATTTTGATGCGGTCAGCCATCCGGAGCTTAAATATAAGGGACAGACATTGAAGATTTATCAAATGCTGGAAGAAGAAATCGGAGGTGTTCCCAGGGATATAGCAGAAAAGAACCGCATGTGGATAAAAGAGAATATTTTTCAGCTGGATGTGGATCTTTCCAAAAAAGATTATCTGAAAATATTTTTTGAAGCACCGATGGAGCAGTATCAACGGGAAAATGACAGATATCTGGTGCCGAATATTTATAACAGCAATGATTATAATCTGGAGATGAAAGGCGAAGTTTACGGCCTGCCAAATAACAATCTCGGAATGAATGCGAAAAAACCTTTCCTGTCCAGCCGTACGAAAAAAATTGAGGTGCCGTTTCTGCTGAACAAAGAGGAAGTCCTTCTTCAGAAAAAGTTTTTTGATCATCTGATGAACTTTGCCATGGCGAGTAAATCCAATGTATATATCGATACGGATCAAAGGACGATATGTGCGTTCAAAAACAATGAAATCATTGATCGTGACTTTAAGGGATATTATCTGCGGATTCAAAAAGGAAAAGAAGTGGAAATCCACAGCAGCGATATTATTCCAAGTTATCACCCTTCTGTAAGAAGGCCGTTAGTATATCGAAATGCCCTTTCCTATACTCCGAAAGAGCATAAAGAAGGAACCGAATATGGCACTTATTATACGAAAGAGAAGATCCAGAGTCTGCTGGACGCAGTTTTCTTTTCTAAATTTCTGAAGGGCAATTATTTTACGCCCCAGGATAAACTGGGAATGAATGATGGATATATCAAGCGGAATCTCATCATTTCCAGGGAAGCTATTTTTGACTGGCTGTACAAAGATGAAGAGGTGCAGGCCGCAAAGGTTCTGGGAAACGTATCTTTGGATTTAGTACTGGGAGCGTTGAAGGAAGGCTACATTTTTAAGGCCATGGACTGCTTTAATTTGCGCCACTCACTGTTGGAATATTTTTCGGATAAAGGAGAGGATACGATGGAGAATAGAATTAATCAGATAGTGACCGATTTAAAGGCAAAACTGGATGCGAAGGAAACATCTGAAATACAGTCAGATGATGAATACTTTTTTGCCGTCGGACAGCTGGTACAGTATTATATTTCATTAAATAAAGGAAAAAAGAAGACACATGCATTGGTAAATCCGTTTTTAAATGCAAAAACAGATGCAGTCTTAAAAAAGAAACTGGTACAATTTTTCTTGAAATATAATTATGATATCGAAGTATCGAGCAGACGTTTCAATAACCTTTACTGCATGATAACGGAATATGAGCTGAAAGGGCAATTTGAGAAGGATTTGATGATAGCAGGCTATTTACACAGCAGTCTGATTTATGTACCAAAGGAGGATAAGTAAATGGATAAAAGAGTATATGGAGTCTTAGGAATTTCTTCAATCATGGCTAACTGGAATGCCGATTTTACCGGATATCCGAAAACCACACAGGATGGAACAACCTTTGGCAGTGACAAGGCACTGAAATATCCAATGAAAAAAATGTGGGACAATGAAGGGAAGAAAGTTCTTTATATCAAATCTATGAAATTTTCCGACGGGAAAAAGGGTGAAGTGACATTGGTTCCAAATTCCCTGAAAGAGCGGTACGAATATTTATATGGCATAGAGGATCTGAAAAAATGTAATGACACAAAGGAAGTGATCACAAACTTATTCCAAGCGGCAGACGTAAAAAATTTTGGAGCAACGTTTGCCGAAGAAAAAAACAATATATCCATCACCGGAGCCGTTCAGTTTGGACAGGGATTCAATAAATATGAGGGGACAAGCCCGGAGGAACAGCAGATTTTATCTCCGTTCAGGGACGGATCGAAAGACGATAAAAAGGAAGAAGCGAAAAACTCTACACTCGGAACAAAAATCGTCAGCAATGAGGCTCATTATTTCTATCCGTTTGTTGTAAATCCTCTGGCATATAAAGAGTTTGTCCAGCTGGGCGTGACTGACGGATACACAGAAGAAGACTATGAGAATTTCAAACGCACGGCGTTAGTTTCAGCCACTGCTTTTGCCACTAACTCAAAAGAAGGCTGCGAAAATGAGTTTGCTCTGTTTGTGGAGACAGATCCGGATTTATATCTTCCGAACCTCTCTGAATATATGACATTTACAAAGGGAGAGGATAAAAACATCATCGCATTTGAAGATACCGCATTTTTAGATGATCTCGCAGACAAAATCAAAAGCGTGGAAATTTACTATAATCCTTATACAACCAAATTAGATTGTGAAATCCAGGGAGCAAAATACTATAATATCATTACACAAAAAGAGGTGTAGCCAATGGAAGTATGCAAGGTTACTCTGAAAGGAAGGACTGCGTTTTTCAAGAAGCCGGATGTGAACAGTTATTATTATTTTACTTATGGCCAGATTCATAAAGTTGTTCTTCTCGGGATCTTTGGAGCCGTACTTGGCTATTCAGGCTATGAATCCATAAAAACAGATAAAAGGAAAAAGCATTCCATGGCAGGACCAGGTTTCCCGGAGTTTTATGAACGGCTCAAAGACTGCAGACTTTCCATCGTGCCGAAGAATGAGAAAGGCTGGATTCCGAAAAAAATCCAATACTTTAATAATTCAGTTGGCTATGCCTCCAGGGAGCAGGGCGGCAATCTGATCATAAAAGAACAATGGCTGGAATCACCGGAGTGGGATATCTATATTCTCCTGGATTGTGAGGAAAGCCGTAAACTCTCTGAAGCTTTGATGGGCAGGCGCTGTGTTTATTCTCCTTATCTCGGGAAGAACGACCATCCTGCGGATCTTTTGCATCCTGAGATTATGGAGGCAGAGGAAATTTCACCGGAAAACAGGCAAATGGATTGTCTGATGCCAAAAGGAAAAGTCACATTTGCATATTTGGATGAAGACGACGATGAGGAAGAGGATTTCTATAAGTATGAGGAAGGACTGCCATATGCATTGGACCCTTTCACAAACCTTTATGTCACAGAGCCGTTTGTTTATACGAACCAATATATAAAAGAATGTGGAGTGCCCTTATACCTGGCAGGAGAAAATATGATTGTGT
Source organism: Anaerostipes faecis (assembly GCF_910574135.1). Classification (NCBI taxonomy): domain Bacteria; kingdom Bacillati; phylum Bacillota; class Clostridia; order Lachnospirales; family Lachnospiraceae; genus Anaerostipes; species Anaerostipes faecis. Next base: position 86,229 of record NZ_CAJSYK010000007.1, read on the forward strand.
TTTATTAAAATACCGCCGGAGAGGATTCTGTCTTTGAGCAGAATTCTTTCGGGCGGGTTTTTACATTATTAGGGGGAACAGATATGTATTTTGATAAAGATGTTGTAAAAATAGAGGATCTGATCAAACAACCGGAGCAGTATTTTGCTCACAAGCCAAAGAAAGATGACAGGAAAAAAGAAACATTAAAAGAGCACACCAATCTGGCAGAATCTTATTTTCTAAAGATTTTTGAGGAAAAGAATCTGGAGCACTGCATGGAGGTGTTTGAAAAAAAATATTTTGATCAGATCAGCTGGGAGGCGAAGAATCTTTTCAGGAGTATGATATTTGGAATTGTGACCTTTCATGATTTTGGAAAAGTAAATCCTTATTTTCAGAAGGAGAAGATGGATCATGAAATGCCGGAGACTAAAAAGATTTTTTCTAATAGCCATCACTCTTTGATCTCGGCTGTTCTTTATTTTGAATATTTTATGGAAAAAGTATGGGCGCTTGACAAGAGTGATAAGAAGCAGCTGAAGGAGTTCTTATTTCTGAATTCTTATTTGATAGCAAAACACCACAGTGATTTAGACACATTTGCAAATTATCTTAAAAGTTTTGAAGATGAAGATATTTATCATTTGATTGAAATGTTGGAAGATGAAGAAAATCTTGAATTTTATAAAAAGCGATTCAAGTGTTCTCTTGGAAGAGAAAAACTTGGGAAAGCCGCAGGAAATGTAAAAAAGACAGCCCGTGATAAAAAAAGCCGGACCAGACAGATTCTTTTTTACGCGTATGAACGGCTGATCTATTCCCTGCTGGTTGCCAGTGACCATTATGCTACATCAGAATATATGAGTGGAGTGCAGATCAGGCATTTTGGCGGAATGGAGCATATGGATGAGTTTTGCAGACAATATTATGGGACAGAACTTAATCATGGAATACGAAATTATGAGCAGGAAAAATATTTGGAAGAAAAAGATCTGCAGAAAGAAGAGAATATCAATATTATGCGGACGGAACTTTTTCTGGATGCTGAAAGGGAATTAAAAAAGCATATGGATCAGAACGTTTTCTTCATTGAAGCACCGACCGGAAGCGGGAAGTCGAATTTGGCTGTCAATTTAAGCTTTCAGCTTATGAAGAAAAATTCTCGCATTGGAAAGATATTTTATGTATACCCATTTAATACATTGATTGAGCAAAACCTTGAGTCTATGGAAAAAATATTCGGGGGATCAAAGGTTATGGAGGATATTGCAGTGGTAAATTCCATGAAGCCGATTCCAATGGATCGGGTTAAGTTAAAAACAGATGAGCTTCAATATTATCAGGAAGCACTGCTGAACCGCCAGTTTTTAAATTACCCTATGATCTTAACGACCCATGTCAGCCTGTTTGATACGATGTTCGGGAGCAGAAAAGAAAGTACATTTGGCTTTCATCAGCTGGCAAACAGCGTTCTTGTCTTGGACGAAATCCAGAGTTACCGAAACAGTATCTGGACGGAGATTATTTTATTTTTAAAAGAATTTGCATCATTTCTTAATATGAAAATTATCATAATGTCCGCCACACTGCCGAACCTGGATGTGTTATCTCCGGAACTTGAAAATGCCGTGCCGCTGATCAGGGACAGAGAGAAATTTTTTTCTCATCCGGTTTTTAAAAACAGAGTACATGCGGATTACAGTCTTATGAAGAAAGACTTTACCATGGAAGATCTGCTGGATCATGTATTAAGTCAACAGGAGCTTAAGAAAAAGGTCCTGGTAGAATTTATAAAAAAAGAGTCTGCTTATACATTTTTTCAAATGCTTCAGGAGGATGGACGACTGGAAGTACCGGCTGAACTGCTCACAGGAGATCAGAGCATTCTGGAGAGAAAGCAGGTGCTGAAAAAGATTGATTCCGCAGGGGAGCAGGGCATGATTTTGGTGTCAACCCAGGTGATCGAGGCCGGCGTAGATATTGACATGGATATCGGATATAAAAACTGGTCTAAATTGGACAGTGAGGAGCAGTTTATGGGAAGGATCAACAGGTCCTGTAAAAAGCAAGATGCAGTCGTATACTTCTTTGAAATGGATAATCCGCGGCATATTTACCGGGACGGAGATGCCAGGATAGAAAATCTGGAATATACGCTGGCCAATGAAGAAATGAGAGTGATTCTTTCTGAAAAAGCGTTTCAGAAATATTACGGTTCTGTTTTAGAGGTATTAAAGCAAACCTTTATGGAAAGTACGGGAGATTACGGAATCACAGCATTTTTTGCGGCACAGCTCGGTCTCCTGGATCATACTAAGATTGAAAAAAGAATGCAGCTGATTCAGGATGATATGTGGAGCATGTCAGTTTACCTTTGCCGAAAAGTAGAAGAGGAAGATGGGACAGTAATCGATGGAAAGGAAATCTGGGACAAGTACAAAGAACTTTTGTTGGATCAGAAAATGGATTATTCCAAGAAAAAATATGAGCTTTCAGAAGTCAGGAGTAGGATGAACTACTTTACTTATACGATCCAGAAAACAGACTTAATGTACAGTGACAAAATCGGGGAACTCTATATGATTGAGGATGGGGAGAAGTATTTTCAGAATGGAAGGCTTGATAAAATGATGCTGGAAGGAAAGGACGGGACACCGGATTTTTTATAGGATGGAGAAAGCATATGGAGATCAATGGGACGTTAATCAATTATTATTTTCACTGTAAACGGCAGTGCTATTTGTTTGGAAACCGGATGAATCTGGAGGATAACAGTGAGGAGGTTAAGATCGGAAAGGCGATTCATGAGCAGAAAGCAGAGCAGGGAAAAAATACAGAACTGGCGATTGAAAACATTAAGCTGGATCGTTTGACAAAAGAATATCTGACAGAGATCAAAAAGTCTGATGCCGACCCGGAAGCGGCAAGATGGCAGATTTTATACTATTTAAAAGTGCTGAAAAGAAACGGGATTATCAGAAAAGGAAAACTTGAATTTGTTGAAAAAAACAAAAAAGAAAAGAAGATTGAGGTTGTGGAGCTGACTCCGGAACTGGAAGAAGAATTGCGGTTGTATGAGGAAAGGATCAAAGAATTGCTGGAAAGTGATCATGTACCGGGTGTGTTAGGAAAGCCAAAGTGTAAAAAATGTGCGTACTATGAGTACTGTTATATCGAGTAGGAGGAGAAGGTATGGGAAGTACAAAATATATTACATCCATGGGAGAATTGACACGAAAAGATAATTCCCTATGTTTCAGAAAAGACGGAAAGAATATTTACATACCCATTGAAAATACAAAAGAAATTTACTGCCTTAATGAGGTATCTATGAATTCAAAACTCTTAGACTTTTTATCACAGAATCATGTGGTTGTACATTTTTTTAACTACTATGAGGGATACAGCGGTACATTTTATCCGAAGCCCCAATATATGAGCGGCAGGCTCTTAATGAAACAGGCAGAGGCTCATCAGACAAAGCGGATAGAAATTGCAAGGGCTATTGTATGCGGAATCGGAGAAAATATCAGGGAGGTTTTATATCATTATTATAAGCACGGCAATGATGAAGTGAAGACAACGATTGATTGGCTTGGAGATGAATTCATCAGGCAGGTAAATGAAGCGTCAGATATTAAACAGCTGATGTCAGCGGAAGGGGAAGCATGGCAGAGGTTTTATCAAGATTTTAAAAGCTTTCTTCCAGAAGATTTTGTTATGAACAAAAGAGTAAAACGTCCGCCGGACAATCCTATCAATGCCTTGATTTCCTTTGGAAATACTCTTTTGTATGCGAAGACAATCTCGGCTATTTACCGGACACATCTGGATCAGAGAATCAGTTTCCTGCATGAGCCGTCAGAAGGAAGGTTTTCGCTGAGTCTTGATATGTGTGAAGTGTTCAAACCTGTTATTGTATATCGGACTATTTTTGATCTGGTGAATCGAAAGCAGCTGAAAGTAGAGAAGCATTTTGATAAGAGAGTAAACTATTGTCTCTTAAATGAAGATGGAAGAAAAATATTCATTGAAGCATTTGAGAAGCGAATGGAAACTGCATTCCAGCATCCGAAATTAAAACGAAAGGTAACGTATCGAACTGCCATTAAATTGGATTGCTATAAGCTGATTAAATTTATTTGGGAGGATAAGGAATTCCGGCCATTTAGTCTGAAGGAGAAGATGTAGATGAAAAAGAAGATGAATTACAACTATGCTTTTGTATTTTACGATGTAAATGAAAAACGAGTGCAGAAGGTGTTTAAAGTCTGTAAAAAGTATCTGACCCATTTTCAAAAATCTGTATTCCGGGGAGAAATGTCCCCTTCTAAACTGATTAGGCTCAGGAATGATCTTAAAAAAGTATTGGATGAAGATGAGGATTTTGTCTGCATTATTAAGCTGATGAATGATAATGTATTTGGGGAGGAGATCTTGGGAAATCCGGAAGATAATGTGGGAGAAAGTTTGATACTGTGAAGATTTTTCATTAACTTTCATCAGTTTTTAACAGGTATTTATCGAACAACAAAAAGTTTTTGAAAAGCTGTTTTTTGCTTGGCAGACTAGTTCACTCCAATGAAGATTAGGTTTGATGTGGAAATGAACTAGTCTGTCTGAAAGGTATAATATATGAGAAGATCGGTGGGTCGAGCTGTTGAGGATGCTATTAAACTAGTCTTGAAAATGGATTTAATTCCACAATAAGGAAGGTTGTTTCCCAACCATATTTATATTAAAACTGAAAAAAAGCGTGATTTTATGCGGGTTAGGAGGACATATGGGAGAAAATTGAAATTTCAGGGCGGAGGTTGGGAAAATATTTAAAAAATGTTGAAAAATAAGGGTTTATAGGGTATGATAAAAAATAGAAATGGCTTAAAAGCGTTGGATAAATAAAAACATTAGATGTATTGAAATCCGCAAAAGCTTTCATGCCTTTGAATTTGTCAGATAAGATAAATAAAAACATTAGATGTATTGAAATCAGATAAATTTAAAGTCACCAATACAGGAGCGGTCAGATAAATAAAAACATTAGATGTATTGAAATTGGATGGTATGCCCATCCACTTCTACTCTATACACTGATAAATAAAAACATTAGATGTATTGAAATGTTCTTGTTTATTCAGCAACTGGAATGTTCTTCATTGATAAATAAAAACATTAGATGTATTGAAATTCACAAAAGTTAAAAGAGCAGATATCGTAGTGTTAGATAAATAAAAACATTAGATGTATTGAAATAAACAATCCTTTAAGTCCTTGCAAAAGTGAAATCCTGATAAATAAAAACATTAGATGTATTGAAATTTCAGTTCAGCCGGAACAAGTTCACTCACATTTAGATAAATAAAAACATTAGATGTATTGAAATAGGCAATGCATATGTCAGAACTGGATATGGCAGGGCAAGATAAATAAAAACATTAGATGTATTGAAATTTGAGGCTTCTTTCGCAAAGTAGTATGGGATACGCTGATAAATAAAAACATTAGATGTATTGAATTCTCCTCTCTTACATAAAATTTTTTACATTTTTATCTTTAAGATATAAGTGAAGGATTTTTTCTGGAATTTGTTGAAAAAACAGGATGATTGTAGTAAAATAGTAGATAGAATGGTTGAGGATTTAGGGATTATAATATAGATATGATGAACAAAAATGTCTTACATAGATATGGGGATCAATCCGTTTCAAAATGGGATAAGAAAAAGAATAGCAAATTCATTAGAATAGCTGACTATAGCTGTTCTTATAAGTATGTTTTGCATAGAAATAATTAGACAGAAGTTGTAAATATACAATTTCTGTCTTTTCCTTTTGTTAATAAGGGGGATGAGAGTCAGTTCAACAAAAATCGGGCATAGTATTTATAACTTAATTCTTAGTAATGTAGAAATGTATTTGTATAAAAAGAAAAAGTAAATATTAAATAAAAAGGAGAAACAGCTGTTATAAAAACGCTGAGTATTGATTATGAAATTCCTAGTATTTTATCGAAATGAAACACCTTTACATATGGGAACAGGAACTGAATTAGGGGTTGTTGACCTTCCTATACAAAGAGAAAAGCACACTGGGTTTCCTAAGGGAGAGGCATCGAGTATCAAAGGGACTTTTAGAAGTATCAGTGAATATAAAGACTATTTTGGTAAAGAGAGCGATAGTGATTCGGATCAGGGAGAGCCAGGAAAGATTTGTTTTACAGACGCCAGAATTCTCTTTCTCCCTGTAAAAAGTAGTGGAAAAGAGTTATTTGTATGGGTGACATGTCCATTTGTTTTAAATAGGTTTTTAAATGAGATTGATGGATCTAAAAGGTTTGAGAAACTAACAAGAAAATTCAGAGAATGGGAAGAAACACTTGATGATAATAAAATAATTATGATAGGTAAAAATGAAGATCCAGGAGACAAAAAAATACTGGAAGATTTTGAATTTCAAGTTCAGGAAAATAAGGAATTAATATTTCCTTCGGATAACATCGTTTCAAAGAAAGATAAGTATCTAAGAAATAAAATACAAAATGATATTTACATGGTCAGCAATGATATGTTTTCCTATTTTTGTGAATTCAGTACAGAGGTGATTACCCGAATTAAAATTGGAGATAGCGGAGTCGTACAGGATGGCGGACTGTTTACAGAAGAATTTTTGCCGGAACAGACTGTACTATATAATTTTGTAGAAGATATGCAGAACTGTGATAAAAATTCTTTTGCTAAGACAATATTGGAGGAACAGGGGAAAGAAATAAAGGAAGCAGAATCAAACAAATACCCTAGAGTTGAGGGAATGATTCAACTTGGCGGAGATATGACAATAGGAAAGGGAATTACTTCTTTCGTGGCGATTAAGACAGAGGAGGGTAAGTAAGTTGAAAACAGAAAAGGAATGTTTGACTTATATAATGGACTGCATGAAAGAATTTAGTAGTTCGGATATAAATCTCCTCAAAAAAATACCAGCTTATGTCTATAAATTTGGACTGGATTATACGATGGAGTTTTTGTTTACAAAGAGGTCAGAAAATGATTCTGAGAGACATATTTTCCAGTTCATATACTATTATTTGTTTGGTGAAGGAGGGATGAATAAAGATCAATGTAAATTTCCCGCTGATAACGAAAGCTATGCTGAGTGTGTAAGAGATACAATGAAATTATGTAAAACTGCAATCTTGATGTCTGTTCATCCTGAAAGCAATAATGCCAATAAAAAATGTAATGACCAACTAAAAGGGAAAGAATACATGACTAGAATTGAGCATACAGAGCAAGAGCTTTTGGATATTCAAAATCCATATCTACATTATTATTTTACTAGTTCCAAAAAAGATTTGTTTGTCAGAACTCCTAATATACCTAAAGAGTATATTCATCATAAAAAAAATAAAATACAGTCAATATATTCAAAAGAGAAATGGCATACTTTAAACTTTTCTTTGCAAAGATTTGGAGAAAGCAGAATGCTGATTGGGGCAGGTCAAACAATCAAGAAAGACTTATATTTTCATATGAATTTTTTATATGGTATCCCTGAGCTGCCAGCGACAGCAATCAAAGGAGTCTTCCGTTCCTTTTGTGAACAAGATGGGCACATATCTGAAGCAAAAATCAAAAATTGGTTTGGCGATGAAGAAAATGAAGGACAAATTATATTTTTAACTGCTACACCGGAACAATACACAATAAAAAAGGATATCATTTCTAATCAATATGGTAATTATTATCAACAATCACAAATCGGAAAAGACATGGATTTTCCAACACTAAAAGAACCAAATTTGGTAAATTTCTATGCAGTAGAAGTTAAAGATATGACGATACAAATGATAATTGGAAAAGACAATAGGGATAAAGATGATATAGAAAAAGCATTTCTTGAGTGTATTCAAGTATGTAATTTTGGGGCAAAAGGGGCGGTTGGTTATGGCTATCTTGAAAAAAAGAATTAAGTTAGAATTAATAACGGCTATGGGGACACATGGTGCTAATAATAAGGAATTAGAATTTCGTATTACAGAGTTAAAGTCTGCCATGAGATTTTGGTGGAGAGCTGTACAGTGCTTTGATTCCGCAGAAGAGTTGTATCGTAAAGAATCAGCGTTGTTTGGAAGTTTAGGTAGAAAGGCTCCGGTCAGCATACGTCAATATAAATTTGATAGACCAAATGCGCAATCCGTTAATTTAGGAAAAGGGGGAACTGTAGATTTCTTCGAGGAAGGAGAAGTGATTGAAATTGAGTTGCTTTCCCATGACTCTGAGAAATTAGATAAATACTTGCAAATTTTAAAACTGACCTCTTATCTTGGAGGAATCGGACAAAGAAGCCGGAAGGGGTATGGAGCCTTTAAGGTTATTGAAAATAATGATGCTGCACCAAAAGAAAAAGATATAATTGAGATACTGAAGCAATTAATCATCAGTATTACTGGTGAAGACCATATAAAACAGTTAAATAAAGGGCAAAATATTATTTTTAATTGTAACGACCCTAACTATTTATGTCTGGAAAAGATTAGGATTGGCAGAGAAAGAAAATTGAAGAAATTCTATAAAGATGTAAAGAAATGTATCCATGAGACGGCCAATACAAAAGAATATTTATTAAATGCATCTTGTTATGGCAGCGAAGATTCAAAAGTAATACCGATAGTCAGTGAATTTAGAGTAAAGAGATATAACAATTTTGTCAGGAATTATTGTCAAACATACATTAAGTATTTAATAGAGGGGTAATTATGGGAGAAAAGTTACTGTTGGTATCAGTCAGCGGTGTTCAAGAATACATTAGTCGTGCCAAAAAGACTGCAGATCTTTACGGAAGCAGTCAGAGAGTCATTAAGCAGATTTTATGGATTAAAAAAAGAATTCAAAGAGAGTTTGAATCCTGCGAATTATTGCTGGGTGAGGGTGTTGTCGGAGATCCTCCGAATTTTTTTATTGCTAAATTACAGACAGACAAAACTTCTGAAGAAGTAGAAAAACAGATTTTAGATGTATTGATGAAAGAAGGAGAGAGATGTTCTGAAGATCTGCCATGTTTTATTACCGTATGTTCTATGAAAGAGAATTATCAGGAGACATATAAATTTTTGTACCGAAAATTTCAAGCGTATAAAAATAATAGGCTGAACGCATTTTTGCCGAAACAAGAATCTGAAGAACAAGTGACATCCCATATTTGTAGTATTTGTGGAATTCGGTTAGCTAACTCTCTAGTAGATGAAGAGTATTTGTGCAGTGAATGCCGTAACAAAAGAAAAGAAGGAAAACGCATTGCATTTCCATCAACAGAGAACTTTGGTTCTCTATATTACGCACTAGTACGAATTGATATTGATGATATGGGGATGTACATCTCAGGGGAAAAAGGATGGGAGAGGGATGAAGAATTACATAATTATCAGAAAAAAATAAGTCGGGCAGCAAATGAATTTTTCATAAAAGAGAAAGAATTCATTAACCAAGAGGTGAAAAAAGTAACAGAGAACGAGAACGCTGTGATCTATGCCGGGGGAGATGACATGCTCTTTTTTTGTCCTGTTTTTTGTATAGAGGATATTACAAAGAAGCTAGAGTCAGACTGGATTGAAATGTGTGATTCAGGGATGACATTTTCTAAAAGTATTATAGTTGCACACTGCAAGGAGCCGCTTCGATATGTTCTGAAAAAGTCCAGAGAGAGCATGCAACAAGTAAAACAACATTATAGAAAAGACGGAAAAGGGGGATGCTGTTTCTCTGTTTTATATAGAGGCAGTGGTTCAAGAATGATTTTTGTAAAAGGCGATAGAATGCAGAATCATTTTTACAGCCTGATTTCCGCGTTTTGCAGGCATCAGTTTTCAAGAAGCGTTATTTTTCAAATGGAAGAGGAATTCATGGGCTGGGGAGAAAACTTTGGTGTGGATGAATATACAGATTTAAGATTCATCATGAATAATGAGACAAAAAGGATTGTGGCAAGGAAAAGCGAGGGAAAGAGCTCTGAGGAAAAACAAGAATTAACTGATTTGTTAATTAATCTTAGAAATGATGTTACAAAAGAAGCCAAAGATGGATTTTGCATAGACTTTAATGCTTATTTTGATCTGATGCATATAGCAGAGAAATTAGCATCTTTCAGTGAAAAATAGGAGGAATGGGATGGGGATCATTACAGTAAAAATAGAACCGTGGGATACAGTTATGTTTCGGGATGGGACTTTATTGGATAAAAAAACTTCTAATTATGTAGAAAGCAGATTTTTTCCGTATCCCTCTGTTTTTTATGGTGCAATATGCACGAGTTTGATGGAAAATGGATATTTGAATGAGGTTCATAAAACTCTTATAGAAAGAAATACGACAATACTGGAAGATGTTTTAAAAGAGAATTTAAAAATCAGACAGATATATTTAGAGATGGAGAATGAAATTTATCTTCCTGCTCCAAGAGATCTTATGGTAAATGAGGATGGTGACATACGGGATAGTAATTTTCAAAAGGGATTGCTTTATACGAATCCTCAGCTTCAAGAAAAAGTCAAACCAGCTTCGGGAAAATATATCAGTTTATATGAATTTATGACTTGCTATGATATATCTGAAAAAGAAGAAATTTATTTAAAAAATCAACAAGAGTTTGCAGGTGAATATCAAAAGACAGGAATAGAATTGGAAGATAATAAGAAGATAGCAAAAAAAGAACATCTATATTTTACAACAATGAGAGATTATACATATAAGAATACTTGCTTTCTTATCGAGGCAGAGATGCATGATGAAATATCAAAGGGATTTAGAGCGAATATTTTATTAGGGGGAGAGGCCAGGATGGCCAGGCTAGAATTATTTTTGGGGTCATTGGACGAGTATCATAAAGATGTTAGAGAATATAACAAAAAGAAAAGCAGCAGTGAAAACTTAAAATTAATCTTTACCACACCGTTTATTATGAAGAATGAGAAAAGTCTGGAGAGTGTATTAAAAGAAAAAGGAATTTCGGTCTTGTCAAAGATTATAGGAAAACCAGAGACAGCCGGAGGATGGGATATGGCAAAGAATAAGCCCAAAGAATTGAAAAAAGTCATCCCAGAAGGAAGTTTATATCTGTTAAAAAGCACCCAATTTAAATCTAATACGAATGAACAAAACAAAAAATTATTATCGGAGATACTGTCGGATGTAATTGTTCAAAAGCATCGAGGATTTGGAAGTTTTATACTGGGAAATGAGGAGGCTGTCTATGACTGATTTTGAAAATAGATGGAGACAAGCTCAGGAAAAATGCGATGTATATGTCATGTGTTCTACACTAAATCAAATTGTAAACTATCTGCCGGTAGAAAATTTAAAAAATAGGGAAAATAAATCTTTAGAAATTATAAATTTAACTTATGAAGACGGGGAAAATAAACGATTTTCAAATAAGATGTGGGACGAAAATTTTTCTTCAGTTTATCACCACAGATATGAGGAAAGGCCATGGATTGACTCTGATGATATAAAATTGCCTAGAAGATTTAAGTGTGAAGATTATATTAGAAAAATTGAAAATTGTATTGAGGACAAAAAAAATAAAAACTTTATTTGGAATGTCACGGGAGGACAGAGAAATATATTATTTACCGCAATGAAATATATAGAGGATAATGCCGATACAAGTTCAAATCATACAGTTATGTACTTAGAGGGAAATACCCAGAAGATTACTGTTGGCTATTATGATACAAATGAGTGGAAATTTGGAGCTGTAAACAATAGTTATAGAAGCGATACAATAGATTTACACAACCTGTTTCGTCTGGCAGGATACGAAACGGATATCAGTGATGCTGTATTTATTCATGAAGGAAAAAACGAAGGAGATTTTTTAAATCTGCTGAAGGCTTATTCTAATTTTTATTCCAAACTATATGAAGTAAATGAAGAAGTACGGAAAAAGTTAATCGAGTCAAATAAGTGGAATAAGAAAGAAAATAATGCAAATGAGTTTTTTAAATTGCTTGACGGTATAAACCATAAGGGTAAAGTAACTGATGATATTGAGATAATAAAAGAGTCGTTAAATAATAGAAGCAATTATCTTTTTGGATATTTTCTGGAATATATGGCGGCAGCAGTGATTTGGAATGCGGTACAAGAAATATCAAAGCCAGATGCAGATTTTTTTCAGAGTTTATCCCATAGTGTAAAAGTATACAAAAATGATTGGAATGGGAAAGAAAAATTTTGTGAATTGGATCTTGTCTTATTGCTGAGATCAGGACAAACAGTTGTTTTTGAATGTAAATCTGGGTTTATGTCAGCAGAAAACGCAAAGTCACGGGAGTATACAGCTTATGCGCTAGGCGGTGTATATGGAAAACCTATATTGATAACACCACTGAGCAAGCGTGAAGCAGTAGAAGGTGTAAAGTCTGATGGATATGAAAATATAATAAAGGCATATTCATCTGCACGCCGGGCCGGATTGGAAGTTTTTCATTTGGATACTCTTAAAGAGGATTTAAAGGATTTGTTCAAAGATGCACTGTGAGAAAAAGGGGGTGAATATTATGAGCATTAAAAACAGAGCAAATGCAGTTTGGTGTATAGCAAATACGCCAGTTTGTGCAGGGTCAGGCGAAGGAGATTTTAGAGCGGACTGCAATATCCAAAGAAGTGATGATTTCCCTAAAATAAATGCAGGGACGTTCAAAGGAAGTCTGCTCTATAAAATGGACGGTAAGCTAAAAAAAATAATTCAAAATAAATCACCGGAGCAGGCAAAACTTTCTTTTTCAGATTTAAGGCTGCTGTTTTTTTCGGTTCAATCGTCACATGGGATTTACAGGCTTTTAACAAGTGTAAACTGTTTAGAACAATTCTTTTTAGAAATTTCATGGAACGAATATGAATGTGATGATGTTTCCCAAGAATTGAAGGGACTGAAAAGGCGGGTTGTAGATGGTGTGATATGTCAGTGGTCTCATCACGATGATACAGAATGGATTGGAGGATATAAATTACAGGCTGTTAACTATAAAGATAATGTGATAAAGGATCTTTTAAGAAAGCTTGGACTTTCCCAAACAGTGATCAAACATATTGGAATCGTATCTGATAAAGATTTTAGATATTTTACTAGATATCATACAGAGATTATTACTCGCAACAGACTCGAAAATCAGGCACTGTTTACAGAAGAATATTTGCCGGAAGGAAGTATTTTGTATGGATTTATTTGTGAATTCAAGGATCTTGTCAGACCAGTAAAAGCACCTGTGCTTCCTCAAATTTCTAGATGGATTGAAACGAATGAAAAAGAAGGTAAAGTATATCAGATTGGAAGAAATCTTAATACTGGAAAAGGAAGTGTGACAATCAGTGAAATGAAAAGGGAGGAAGTAAAGAATGGAAAACCACTTTGTAGATCTAAATCGTCGTAGGGCATTGGCTTCCTATAATGCAATCAACGACCTCATAGAACATATTGAGGAATCAAAAGATCTTGGAGATCCAAAAGTACAGGAAAGTATAAAAAGCAAAAAAGAGCAATTAAGAACCATCTGCAGAAAACTTCCAGTTCTTATGCGGGATAATGGATTTATCACTACTTTTGCTTTTTTAAAAGGAAAAGGGACGTCTTCAATAGAACAGAAAATATTTGAGCAATCAATGAAATGGATTTCATTTGTCTTTTCAATTCCCAAAGAGGCGGACAACGCATTTACCTACATAATCGATGAAGTTAGTCAAAAAGAATATATGATGATATCCAGGGAGATAATTAAATATTTTGTTTGGTTAAAGAGACATGCTGAAATGGAAGTAAAAAGAGACATTACAACAATAAGCTGTACACAAAATGATGAATAAGAATTTGAAAAATAATGATTCGTCATTAATTTGGATAAAATTTTCTAATTGACACTATAATAAAAATATTATATTATTGTATTATAAAATTAATACAAAAGGAGACGCATTCTTTATGCTGAAAAAGCTGATTGCCCCAATCATTGTGACGGTTTTCACAATCGCATTTTTATTATTTTACTTTGGACTGATTTTTGTACTCATTCCATTATCTGTCGTTCTCCGTCTGCTGATCGGTCTGATTCCGCTTTGTCTGGCGGGTGTCTCCGTTTTCGTACTCGTTGAACGCATTAAGGAAGTAAGGAGTGGTGAGGAAGATGATCTTAGTAACTACTGAAGCAATACCGGGAAAAGATTTCGAAGCATTAGGAATGGTCAAAGGCAATACCATTCAGACCAAAAATGTGGGAAGAGATATTACTCAGGGGTTTAAACATTTGGTTGGCGGTGAACTGAAAGCCTATACAGAGATGATGAACGAAGCCAGGGCGCTTGCCACAAAACGTATGGTAGAGGAGGCAGAAGCATTAGGGGCAGATGCAGTTGTATGTGTCCGCTATGCATCAACGGAAGTCATGTCGGGTGCTGCCGAGATTATGGCCTACGGCACAGCAGTTAAATTTAAATAAACAATGGCATTGCCGGTTCTGGTGTAATTCAGATGGCAATGCTGTTTTTTTGTTGCTGAGGAAAATATTAAACTTGTCCTCTTTGTACAATTTTCAACTTTGATAAATTGAAATCCTGCTGTTTTCGTGTATAATAATACACAGGAGTGAAAAAGATGAAGGAAAATTATCAGAAAAAGTTAGACGGTATCATAGAAGGGCTTCAGGGAAAGAGGCCTTCTCTTTTGCTGCACAGCTGCTGTGCCCCGTGCAGCAGTTATGTTTTGGAATATCTCTCGAAGTATTTTCAAATCACAGTATATTATTATAACCCTAACATTGACTCCAAAGAAGAATACGAAAAAAGAGCCAAGGAGCAGGAGCGTCTGATCTCAGAGATGGAACTTCCGGATAAAGTATCTTTTATAAAGGAAGAGTTTCGTCCGGAAGAGTTCTATCAGGCAGTCAAAGGATATGAAAGAGAGCCGGAGGGCGGGAAGAGATGTCTTCGGTGCTATCGGCTGAGACTTACTGAGGCGGCGAAAAAGGCAGGAGAATTGGGGAGTGACTATTTTACCACGACCCTGACGATCAGCCCACTGAAAAATGCCCAATGGCTCAATGAAATCGGTCAGCAATTAGAGGCGCAGTACCAGGTGAGGTTTCTGCCGTCCGATTTTAAAAAGAAAAACGGTTATAAACGCTCTGTGGAATTATCACAAAAGTTTGACTTGTACCGACAAAGGTTTTGCGGGTGTGTTTTTTCGAAAAACAAAAAATAATTGTCAAAAACCCTTGCAAAAGGTTTTTATTTGTGATAAAATTTTTACAATTTGTAGAGAGATATATCTAAAATAATACCACATATTGCATTGAACTGCGTCTGGCATCAATGCTTGGATTCGTGATTTTTATTTTTGGATATATTTTTTTTATGCACATTTTTAAGGAGGAAACAGATTCATGGACGCATTTTTGATTTTGGAAGATGGGCAAGTGTTTAAAGGAAAAAGTTTCGGCGCCAGGAAAGAAGTCATCTGCGAAGTTGTATTCAATACATCGATGACAGGCTACCTGGAGGTGCTTACGGACCCGTCCTATCAGGGACAGGGAGTCGTCATGACATATCCGCTGATCGGTAACTACGGTGTATGTCTTGAGGATGCGGAATCCGTAAAGCCATGGCATTCGGCTTTTATTGTAAGAGAATTATCAAGAACCGCAAGTAACTTCAGAAGTGAACAGGATTTGGAAAGTTATCTGATCGCTAATGATATTCCTGGAATCCAGGGAGTGGATACGAGAGCGATTACAAAAATTTTGAGAGAAGAAGGCTGTATGGGAGGCATGATCACAACTAATCCGGACTATGATCTGGATGAGCTCCTTCCAAAATTAAAAGGGTATCAGGTAAAAGACGCGGTTAAGACCGTATCAAGAAAAGAAAAAGAACATTTTCCGGGAGACGGACTGAAAGTTGCCCTGTTAGATCTGGGTACAAAGAGCAACATTGCAAATTCTCTCAACAAAAGAGGATGTGATGTGACCGTTTATCCGGCATTTACAGCGGCAGAAGAAATCCTCGGGGATCAGCCGGACGGGATTATGTTATCCAACGGGCCTGGAGATCCGAAAGAATGTGTGTCCATTATAAAAGAAATAAAAAAATTATATGACAGTGATGTGCCGATCTTTGCGATCTGTCTGGGGCATCAGCTGATGGCTCTGGCAAACGGAGCAGATACGAGAAAGATGCGTTTCGGGCACCGGGGCGGCAATCACCCGGTAAAAGACCTGGCTACTGGCCGCGTTTATATTTCTTCCCAGAACCATGGATATGTGATCAAAAAAGAGAGTGTACCAAAGAATCTGGCAGAAGTTTCATTTATCAACGTCAATGACAAGAGTATTGAGGGACTCCGGTATAAGGGGAAAAATGTCCGCACCGTACAGTTCCATCCGGAGGCCAGCCCGGGGCCGGTAGATACCGCTTACTTGTTTGATGAATTTATTGAAATGATGAAAGGAGCAAAAAATGCCTAGGATTGAAAGTATTAAGAAAGTATTAGTCATTGGATCCGGACCAATCGTCATCGGACAGGCAGCAGAGTTTGACTATGCAGGAACCCAGGCCTGCCGTGCCCTTCAGGAAGAGGGAATCGAGGTTGTTTTGGTGAACTCTAATCCGGCTACCATCATGACCGATAAGGATATTGCAGATAAAGTCTACATTGAACCCCTGACTGCAGAGGTCGTGGAAAAGATCGTAGAAAAGGAAAAACCGGACAGTATTCTCCCGACATTGGGAGGACAGGCTGCGCTGAATCTGGCGATGGAGCTGGAAGAAAAAGGGTTTCTTGAAAAGAGCGGAGTGCGCCTGATCGGTACTTCCTCCACTACGATCAGAAAGGCTGAGGATCGCCAGGAATTTAAAGATACGATGGAAAAGATCGGCGAGCCTATCGCGGCAGGAAAAGTTGTCACAGACATCCCAGCGGGTGCTGAGTTTGCCGAAGAGATCGGGTACCCGGTCGTCTGCCGTCCGGCCTATACTTTAGGGGGGAGCGGCGGAGGAATCGCCCATGACAGAGAAGAATTAGAAGTGATCCTGGAAAACGGTCTCAGACTGAGCCGTGTCGGGGAAGTTCTGGTAGAGCGCTACATCGGCGGATGGAAAGAAGTCGAATATGAAGTGATGCGCGATGCAAGCGGAACCTGCATCACTGTATGTAACATGGAAAATATCGATCCGGTCGGCGTTCATACCGGAGACAGCATCGTAGTGGCTCCTTCCCAGACCTTAGGGGACAAAGAATACCAGATGCTGCGTACTTCTGCGCTGAACATTATCACAGAACTTAAGGTAAACGGCGGGTGCAACGTACAGTTTGCGCTGAATCCGGACAGTTTTGAATATTGTGTCATCGAGGTAAACCCTCGTGTCAGCCGCTCTTCTGCGCTGGCGTCCAAGGCTACGGGATATCCGATCGCAAAGGTGACGGCAAAGATCGCCATCGGATATAATCTGGATGAAATTCCAAATGCCATCACAGGAAAGACTTATGCAAGCTTCGAGCCGATGCTGGATTACTGCGTTGTAAAAATGCCGCGTCTTCCGTTTGATAAATTCATTCATGCAAAGAGAACTTTGACGACTCAGATGAAAGCTACCGGAGAAGTCATGAGTATCTGCGACAACTTCGAGGGTGCCCTGATGAAGGCCATCCGTTCTCTGGAACAAAATGTAGACAGCCTGATCTTTGGCAGCTACGGGGACATGTCAGATGAAGAACTGACAAAGGAATTAGAAAAGATCGACGACATGAGGATCTATGTGATCGCAGAGGCAATCCGCAGAGGATTTGATTACAATACTATTTTCAATATCACAAAGATCGACCGCTGGTTCTTAGATAAGATTGCCGTTCTGGTAGAGATGGAAAAGAAATTGAAAGAAGCAGGGGAATTGGATAGAGAACTGCTGGCAGAGGCAAAGCGCTTGGAGTTCCCGGATTCTGTTATCGGAAAGCTGACAGGGAAAACTGCAAAAGAGATCAAGCAGCTGAGAAACCAGTTTGGTCTTCATGCGGCTTATAAGATGGTAGACACATGCGCAGCTGAATTTGAGGCGAGCACTCCTTACTATTATTCTGTATACGGAAGTGAAAACGAAGTAGAAGAGCTGAGCAAGAAGAAAAAAGTCATGGTACTGGGCTCCGGACCGATCCGTATCGGACAGGGAATCGAGTTCGACTACTGTTCTGTGCACAGCGTATGGGCATTAAGAGACGTAGGGTATGAAACCATCATCGTCAATAACAACCCGGAGACGGTTTCCACGGACTTTGATGTGGCAGATAAGCTTTACTTTGAACCGCTGACAGCCGAGGATGTGGAGAGTATCGTGGATCTGGAAAAACCGGACGGAGCCGTAGTGCAGTTCGGAGGACAGACTGCGATTAAGCTGACACAGGCTCTGATGGAGATGGGAGTTCCGATCCTCGGGACAAGTGCAGAAAATGTAGATGCGGCCGAAGACAGAGAGCTGTTCGATGAAATTCTGGAAGAGTGCTGTATCCCAAGACCAAAGGGAACGACCGTATTTACATGCGAGGAGGCGCTGAACGCAGCACATGACCTGGGTTATCCGGTTCTTGTAAGGCCGTCCTATGTTCTTGGAGGACAGGGAATGCAGATTGCTGTTTCCGATGAAGATATTGTATCCTTTATCGAGATCATCAACCGCCAGACCCAGGAGCATCCGATCCTGATCGACAAATATTTGGTCGGAAGAGAAGTGGAAGTGGATGCCGTATGTGACGGGGAAGAGATCATCATTCCTGGTATCATGGAACATATCGAGCGTGCCGGAATTCATTCCGGAGACAGTATTTCCGTCTACCCGACGATCAACCTGAGTGATAAGGTGAAACGGGTGATCGCAGAGTATACAAGGAAGCTGGCGAAATCATTGAATGTAGTCGGCCTGATCAATATCCAGTTTATTGTCTGTGATGAGGAGGTTTATGTCATCGAGGTAAATCCTCGTTCCAGCCGTACGGTACCTTACATCAGCAAGGTAACCGGAATTCCGATTGTAGATCTGGCTGCCAAAGTGATCGCCGGAGCCAAGATCAGGAATCTGGAATATAAGCCGGGACTCCAGGAAGAGTCTGAATATTATGCGATTAAAAAACCGGTGTTCTCCTTTGAAAAACTGAGGGGCGCGGAAGTCAGCTTAGGGCCGGAAATGAAATCCACCGGAGAATGTCTGGGAGTTTCCAAAAACTACAATGAGGCATTGTATAAGGCGTTCCTCGGAGCGGGAATTAACCTTCCGAAGTACAAGAAGATGATTCTCACGGTGAAGGATTCAGATAAAATCGATGCGGTGGATATCGGAAGAAGATTCGTGGATCTTGGTTACGAAATTTTCTCCACAAGGAGCACGTGCAGAGTGCTGAATGAAAACGGCGTGCCTGCCCATCCGATCAACAAGCTGGAAGAAGAATCTCCAAACTTGCTTGATTTGATTTTAGATGATAAAATAGATTTAATCATAGATACACCTTCTCAGGGAGTAGGGCGCAGCAGGGACGGATTCTTGATCCGCCGTTATGCGATTGAAACCGGTGTGACTTGTCTGACCAGTCTGGATACGGCAGATGCACTGCTCACCAGCCTGGAATCAGGAAGCAGAGACAATTTATCAGTTGTGGACATTGCACAAATTTAAACGTACAACGGGGTACCTTTAAGTCTATTAAAGGTACCCCTTTTTCAGTATTACAGGAGGACGGTGTTCCCTCTGCCCTGATTGACAATAAAAATGTAACTTGATAGAATTATCTTAACCGCTGGCTGTAATTTTAAGTCAGATATTAAAAAAGAAAAGAGGAGTGATGATATGGACCGATATACCAAGCAGGACATCATAGATCTGGTCAGGGAAAATGACGTACAGTTTATCCGGCTGCAGTTTTCCGATGTGTTCGGGACGCTTAAAAATGTGGCAATCACTGCAAGACAGCTGGAAAAAGCATTGGATAATAAGTGTATGTTTGACGGATCTTCAGTGGACGGTTTTGTGCGGATAGAAGAATCCGACATGTATCTGTACCCTGATCTGGACAGTTTTCTCATATTTCCATGGCATTCCCAGAGCGGAAAAGTCGCGAGACTGGTCTGTGACGTGTACGGACAGGACGGACTTCCATTCATCGGGGATTCCCGCTATATCCTGAAGAAAGTGCTCAGGAAGAGCAAGAAGCTTGGATATAATTTCAATGTAGGGCCGGAGTGTGAATTCTTTTTGTTCCACACGGACGAGGAAGGCTGTCCCACGACGCTGACTCATGAAAAAGCAGGCTATTTTGATGTGGCGCCGCTGGATCTTGGTGAGGCGGCCAGAAGAGATATGATCCTGAACCTGGAGAATATGGGATTTGAGATCGAAGCCTCTCACCATGAGGTGGCTCCGGCTCAGCATGAGATTGATTTTAAATACGACAATGCACTCCGTACTGCGGACAATATCCTCACCTTTAAATTTGTAGTAAAGTATATTGCAAAACGGCATGGGCTGTATGCGAGCTTTATGCCGAAGCCGATCTCCGGTGTGGATGGTTCCGGAATGCACCTTAATATGTCTCTTTGGAGCGAAGGCCAGAATATGTTCGCAGACTCCAGAGGAGAACTGGGGCTCAGTGATGAGGCGTACCACTTTATGGCAGGCCTGATGAAGCATGCGCCGGAGATGTCGCTGATCACAAATCCATTGGTGAATTCCTATAAGCGCATCGTGCCGGGATATGAGGCTCCGGTGGATATTTCCTGGTCTCCGGCAAACAGAAGTCCGCTGATTCGTGTGCCGACGGCCAGAGGAAGCGGAACACGTCTGGAATTCAGAAGCCCGGATTCTGCGGCCAATCCTTACCTTGCGCTTGCAGTGAGCCTCGCGGCAGGGATCGACGGCCTTGAAAATAAGCTGCAGCCCGGAAAGGCATCTACAAAGAATCAATACGAAGTTACAGAGAAGGCAAAATTAAAAGCCGGTATCGGGGCCCTTCCAAGGGATATGAAGGAGGCAATGGACCTGTTCAAGGACAGTGAGTTCATGAAAGAGGTGCTCGGACATCATATTTTTGACCGGTATCTGGATGCAAAACAGGGAGAATGGGAATCCTATCAGAAAAATGTCTCTCAGTGGGAAATAAATGAATATTTGTACAAGATTTGACCGGCAGAAGGCAGGCGTCATTCATACGGGGAGGTGGGAAGCTTGGTTCATATTTTTGTTCTTTTCCCGAAACAGGAGCAGGCAAGGAGTATTCGCAACCTGCTTGTGAGAAACGGATTTGAAGTGACGGCTGCCTGTGTCACAGGCGCCCAGATCATGCAGCGGGCCGAAAGCCTGGAAGACGGGCTGATCGTCTGCGGATATAAGTTTGCGGACATGGTCTGCAGTGAACTGAGAGAATATCTCCCTGACGGATTCAGGATGATTGTTTTAGCTCCACAGGCGAGTCTGGAATTTTTGGATATCCAGGGGATGGAGTATCTGCCAATGCCTTTAAAGCCCCCGTTTCTGATGGAAAAAGTACGGGAAATGGCGGACGCTCTGTGCAACGCTCAGAAGAAAAAACGGCACAGGCCGAGACAGCGTACGAGGGAAGAGCTGGAGATCATCGAAGAAACGAAGGAACTGCTGATGAAAAACAACCGGATCTCAGAACAGGAAGCCCACGAGTATATTCAGCGCCGCAGCATGAACAGCGGTGTGGGACTGATTGAAATGGCTAAGATGATCCGGGATTCATATAGATACTAAACGGACTTTTATAGTAAATTATTAGGAGGACATCATGTTTAAGATTAACGAAAATTATTTAAAATTACCAGGAAGTTATTTGTTTTCAACCATTGCCAAAAAGGTCAATGCATACCAGGAAGCCAATCCGAACAAAGAGCTTATCCGTCTGGGGATCGGGGATGTGACACAGCCGCTGGCTCCGTCGATCATCGAGGCGCTTCACGGCGCAGTGGATGAGATGGCGGCAGCGGAGACCTTTCATGGCTATGCACCGGACCTTGGATATGAATTTTTAAGAAATGCTATCATGGAAGGTGATTACAGGTCACGGGGCGCGCAGATTGAGGCGGACGAGATCTTTGTCAGCGACGGAGCAAAGTGTGACTCGGGAAATATCCAGGAGATCTTTGCACAGGATAATAAAATCGCTGTCTGCGATCCTGTTTACCCGGTCTATGTAGACACCAATGTCATGGCAGGCAGAACGGGTACCTATGACCCAAAGAGTGAGACATGGAGTGATGTGATCTATATGCCGTGTACGGCAGAGAATAATTTCGCGCCGGAATTTCCTGAGGAAGTGCCGGATATTATTTATCTGTGTTTCCCAAATAACCCGACTGGTTCTACGATCACAAAAGACCAGCTTCAGGGCTGGGTGGATTATGCCAACAAAAACGGAGCGGTCATCATTTATGATGCGGCATATGAGGCATATATTTCAGAAGATAATGTGGCCCACACCATCTATGAGTGTGAAGGAGCACGGAACTGTGCCATTGAGTTAAAGAGTTTTTCTAAAAATGCAGGCTTTACCGGTGTGCGCCTGGGATATGCGGTGGTTCCGAAGGATCTGAAATGCGGAGACGTAAAACTCCATGATTTATGGGCAAGACGCCACGGAACAAAATATAACGGTGCACCATACATTGTTCAGAAAGCGGGAGCGGCTGTTTATACAGAGCAGGGAAAAGCCCAGCTGAAAGAACAGGTCGGCTACTATATGAATAATGCAAAAGTCATCTTTGAGGGATTAAAAGAAGCGGGATATACCGTGTCCGGCGGAGTCAACGCACCATATATCTGGTTAAAGACTCCGGAGGGAATGTCTTCCTGGGATTTCTTTGACCACCTGCTGGAGCAGGCGAATGTGGTGGGAACACCGGGATCAGGATTCGGACCGAGCGGGGAAGGCTATTTCCGGCTCACGGCATTTGGAAATTACGAGAATACGGTGAAAGCCATTGAACGGATTAAAAATATATAAATGTATTTTGCAGGACCATGCCTTTGCCGGCATGGTCCTTTTAAAGTTCCTGACACAGAGTTTTGTCAAAATATGACGATTCATTGACATTTTACACAGAATGTGTTAAGTTAATTTTAATAATGTTATAATAAGTTCATAATACGCAGGAAGGAGAGGGAGACACAGAGGGATATGAAGCATAAGATAGCAAAGGGAACGATGGCAGCCGGACTGTCACTGGCATTCATTCTCGGAGTTTCTACATTCGCAGACGCCAAAGGCGATCAGTACCAGACCGGTCTTGCGGGATCTGCGGCAGCTATGGAACAGTACACAGAGTCAGACAGTTCAGCACCAAAGAAAAATGTAAAAGCAGCCTCGGCTACGGCGGCAGTGAAGAAGACGACAAAGACACAGCATATTACAGAAGTTAAAAAGCAGCCGGCAGCGACTTCCGCAAAACAAAAGGTGACAGCAAAACAGCCGGTGACGGCTGCGGTACAGAAAAAGACAAAAGAGCCTGAATTTTCTGCTTCTTTTTACAGGGGAAAGGCAACACCCAACGTGCGGTCTGTACTGAATATCAGAAAGAAAAAGAGTATTTCCAGTCCTGTGGTTGGAAAGTTCAAAAAAGGAAACATCGGCACAGTATTAAAAAAGGGAAAAGAATGGAGCAGGATCCGTTCTGGAAAAGTGACCGGTTATGTGAAGAACGAGTATCTGATCTGGGGAAGCAATATTCACAGTTACGCAAAGGAACATAATTTTCCGAAAAAAGCAGTGGTGAAAGTAGATACACTGAAGGTCAGACAGAAACAGTCTACCAAAGCAAAAGTTTTGACACTGGTCTCCAGAGATGACAGCTACAAAGTCCTCGGAGAATCTGCAGAGTGGGTCAATGTGAAGGCAGACGGGGACAAAGGCTATCTGGCAAAAGATTATGTCAGTATTGGGTATTACTATACCAGTGCAAAGTCAACGGTAAAAAATACAAAGACAGCAAAGAGTACTGCGAGTACAGAGAGAACAACCGAGAGCGAAAGGCAGGATTCCTCTTCTCAGGAGAGTGGGAGCAGTTTCTCAGGAACTACCCGCCGGCAGGTTGTAAATTATGCTCTGAAGTTTGTGGGGAATAAGTACCGCTACGGCGGAAACAGCCTGACAAACGGCACGGACTGTTCCGGATTTACTCAGCAGGTGCTCGGTCATTTTGGTTATAACATCAGCAGAACATCCTATTCCCAGGCAAACGATGGACGCACCATCTCCATCAGCAGCGTCAAACCCGGAGATCTGCTGTTCTATAAACGGGGAGGCCGGATCAATCATGTGACCATGTACATTGGAAACGGTCAGGTAGTCCACGCGAGCAATTCCGCCCCATATCCAAGGGGAGGCATCAAAGTATCCGGCATAGGATACCGGACACCGTGCAAAGCAGTGCGCATCATCAACTAAGTGAGAGAAGATTATTTACATATACCAAGAAACCGCCGCAGTTCACAAATGTGAACTGCGGCGGTTTCTCTGTAATAAAAAACAATTTCTACTGGATAAGTACCCAGCAAACAAATGGAACTATCCAACGATAGTTTTTTATTTCATAGGAAAGTTCTACGACCTTCCCTATGAAATAAAAACGCTCCGCGGGTTGTGCACAGATGCGTAAGGAAATTATTTGCCTGCGGCAAATTGCATCTGGCACGCAAAGTTGTCAAGCCCCTCAAAGAGTGAGGGGTTGGGGAGATGAAGTGGGCTTGCCCACTTTGTTCTTACTATTGGAGGAACGCATTTCAAAGCGTGACGGAAATAGTGATAAAAAACTCATACATTAAACTTAAACACAATCACGTCTCCGTCCTGTACGACGTATTCTTTCCCTTCCTGTCTCACCAGTCCTTTTTCTCTGGCTGCCGCGATGCTTCCATTTTCAACCAGGTCATCATAGGAAACCACCTCGGCGCGGATGAAGCCCCGCTCGAAATCAGTATGGATCTTTCCGGCCGCCTGGGGTGCTTTTGTTCCTTTTGTAATCGTCCAGGCCCTCGTCTCGTCTTCCCCGGATGTCAGATAACTGATCAGGCCAAGCAGTGAATAGCTGGCAGAGATCAGTTTATCAAGGCCTGACTCTTTAAGGCCCAGATCCTCTAAAAATTCTTTTCGTTCTTCGTCGTCCAGTTCTGCGATCTCCTGTTCAATCTGGGCACAGATTACGAAAACACCGGCATCTACATCTTTTGCATAAGTTCTCACTTCATTTACAAACTCGTTGGATGCGGCATCATCCATGAGATCATCCTCACAGACATTGGCGGCAAAAATCACAGGCTTGATCGTTAAGAGATTGCAGGAATTCAGGATTTCCTGTTCTTCTTCATCATCGGTCACGAATGTCTTGGCCAGTTTTCCGTCTTCAAGATGGGCTTTTACCCGCTCCAGAAGTTCTACTTCCTGGGCGAGGGACTTGTCATTTCGGGAACCTTTTTTTGACTTGGCAATTCTTCTGTCAAGAACTTCGATGTCGGAAAAAATCAGCTCAAAATTGATGGTTTCGATATCCCGAAGCGGGCTGACTGAACCGTCTACATGGACGATGTTTTCATCTTCAAAGCAACGGACTACATGGACAATGGCATCGACCTCACGGATATTGGCCAGAAACTGGTTGCCGAGGCCCTCACCTTTGGAAGCTCCCTTGACGAGACCTGCGATGTCTACAAACTCGATAACTGCGGGAATGACTTTTTTTGAGTGATACATCTCGGACAGCACGTCCAGCCTTTTATCCGGCACGGTAACGATCCCTACGTTCGGGTCGATGGTGCAGAACGGATAGTTGGCAGACTCGGCACCCGCTTTCGTGAGAGAATTAAACAAAGTACTCTTACCTACATTTGGCAGTCCTACGATTCCTAATTTCATTGTGTATTGATTCCTTTCTTAATGTCTTTGCGTAAATATAGTCCTGTGATCCAAGGACATTGATACAACAAGTCTACCATAAGAACCTTGAAAAGAAAAGAAAAATGGGATAAGATGAAACGACGGAAAGGAGTAATGCGAATATGGAAAATGAAATCCGGTTTCCATTTTTGGGTATTGTGTTCAAACATGTGGGAGAGGGCATCAGTATCGGAGGATTTGAGATTAAATATTACGGTATGGTCATTGCACTGGGTTTTCTGCTGGGGATGCTGGCGGCGGCCAGGATGGCTAAGAAAAACGGAGTTAATCCGGAGCTGGTCTTTGATTTCATCATCGCGGTGATGATTCCTGCTATCATTGGGGCAAGACTTTACTATGTTATTTTTTCCTGGGATTACTACAAAGATCATCTGACGGAGATACTGAATACCAGGAGCGGAGGCCTTGCCATTTATGGAGGGATTATCGCTTCGATCATTGTGATGGTAATCTTCTGCAGAGTGAAGAAAATAGAATTTTTCAAACTGGCGGATATTGCGGTGCCGGGGCTGCTGATCGGCCAGATCCTGGGCCGGTGGGGGAACTTTTTCAACAGGGAAGCGTTCGGCGGCTTTACCAATGGGCCTTTGGCTATGCAGATCCCCACAGACTATTTCGTAAAACACGGAAGACTTTCGGAGATTGTGGATGCCGGGCTGTATGACCAGGCTGTGTTTGTGGGAAGCGGAAGCCATATGAACACCTATATTCAGGTACACCCTACGTTCTTATATGAAGGACTGTGGAATCTGGCACTGCTGATCATCATTGTCATCATGTCCAGGCACAAAAAATTTGACGGCCAGATGCTGGTAATTTATGCCATGGGATATGGGATTGGACGATTCTGGATCGAGGGTCTTCGGACAGACCAGCTTCTGATCCCGGGGACACAAATTGCCGTATCCCAGGTAGTTGCGGTACTTTTGGCTGTTGGGGCACTGCTCGTCCTTCTCTGTAAGTGGAGAAAACGGAAACAATAAAAGTGTGGAAAAGAAACTGTTCACAGAAAAAATTCTGTGGACAGTTTTTTTATTTCTTGATTTTTTGTGGACAATCCATTAGAATGGAGACAGTAGTGGTGAGAAGTGGTGGATAGTGGGTAGAAAAGACCACAAAGTGTCACAACTGATCATCAGGTGGAGCGCACCCGGTTTGGGAAACGGCAGGTGATTACCATGTTCATGGGCGAATACAATCACACAATCGATGCTAAAGGCAGACTGATAATCCCCTCAAAGTTCAGAGAAGCACTGGGCAATGAGTTTGTTCTTACAAAGGGATTGGATGGATGCCTATTCGTGTTCCCTATGAAAGAGTGGGAGGCTTTTGAGGAAAAATTAAGAAGCCTGCCGCTGATCGATAAGAATGCACGGAAGTTTTCGAGATTCTTTTTGGCCGGAGCATCCACTTGTGAATTGGACAAGCAGGGCAGAATCCTGGTGCCGGGCACACTGCGTGAATTTGCACAGATGGATAAGGAAGTAGTTCTTACGGGCATGCTGGACCGTATTGAGGTATGGAGCAAAGAACAATGGCTTGAAAATAATGCTTATGACGATATGGACGATATTGCCCAGAGCATGCAGGAACTAGGTTTGAATATCTGAATGGAAGGAAAGACAAATGGATTTTGAACATGCATCTGTGTTGTTGGATGAAACAATAAGGGAACTAAAGATAAAACCGGACGGTATCTACGTGGATGGGACTCTTGGAGGAGGCGGACATGCCTTTCATGTTCTTAACAGGCTCTCTGAAAAGGGAAGATATATTGGCATTGATCAGGACGAGGATGCGATCAGGGCAAGCACCAAGCGGCTTGCTCCGTTTCAGGATAAAGTTACGATTGTAAGAGATAACTATGTGAATATGCCGAAAGTGCTGAAGGATCTGGGGATATCCCGTGTGGACGGAATTCTTCTGGATCTTGGCGTTTCCTCTTTTCAGCTGGATGAGAAGGACAGGGGATTCACATACCGCGAGGACGTACCGCTGGATATGAGGATGGATCAGAGGCAGACTTTTTCTGCAAGAGACATAGTCAATGGATACAGTGAACAGGAGTTGTTTCATATTATCCGCGATTATGGAGAGGACAAGTTTGCTAAAAATATTGCCAAACATATTGCAGCAGAGAGAGAGAAAGCACCGATTGAGACAACAGGACAGCTTATTGAGGTGATCAAACATGCAATACCGATGAAGGTGAGGGCTGTGGGAGGACATCCTGCAAAGAGGACATTTCAGGCCATCCGGATTGAATGTAACCGGGAGCTGGAAGTCTTAAAGACAAGCCTTGACCAGATGATCGAGCTGTTAAACCCCGAAGGAAGACTGTGTATCATTACCTTTCATTCTTTGGAAGACAGAATTGTGAAACGGGCATTCAGAAAAAATGAAAATCCGTGTACCTGTCCACCGAATTTTCCGATTTGTACCTGTGGAAATGAATCGAAGGGTAAGGTTATTACAAGAAAGCCAATTTTACCGACCGAAGAAGAACTTATGAGGAACAAAAGAGCAAAAAGTTCAAAATTAAGAGTGTTTGAGAGAAAATAGTGAGGGGGAGAACAGCGAAGTGAATAAGACGAGACAAGAGCGATATGAATTTATTTACGGAAATACTGCGCGGAAAATGGAAGCGGCACCGGCAAAACCCGAGTATGAACCATCCAGGCAGCCGAAAAGGAAACCGGCAGTACGCACGAAAAGAAAGACAACACCTCAGACAAAGGCAAACCAAACAAAAGCTCTGGAATTTGATTTTGCGTTTATCAAAGCGCTGGCAGCAGGAATGCTTGTGATCGCACTGGTAAGCTTCTTCTATTTATCGGAGCAGTCAAAACTGGAGCGACAGCGGTCTGTGGTCTCTTCCAAGAAATCGGAGCTCAGCACACTGCTGGTCGAAAATGAGGATCTGAACCTGGAGATCGAACAGAGTATCAATCTTTCTGCGATCCAGGAAACGGCCATGAAGAAATATGGAATGAAGAAACCTGCGCAGAGGAAGGTGATTGCATATGAAAGTAAGAATGTTGACTATGTGAGACAGTACAATAAAGTACCCGATTCAAAGTAAGGAGCGGTTTTATTGAGAAAAAAGAAATATAAGAAGATCAAAAGAATAAACAATGCTATGAGAGTCAGAGCTCTGTCTGTATCGGCTCTCATAGCAATTCTTTTTATTTGCCTTATGGGCCGGCTGGTTTATTTCAGTGTGGCAAAAAATAAGCCATATGAAAAAAAGGTTCTGGCACAGCAGAATTACCAGAGCCAGACGCTTCCGTACAAAAGAGGAGATATCCTCGACAGAAACGGAAACACGCTGGCTACCAGCCAAAAGTTATACAGTCTGGTCCTGGAACCGAAAAATATCCTGCGGACAGAGCAGACTCAGAAAAATGCACTGTATGCACTGACGAAATATATGGATCTTGACCGGGACGATCTGCTGTCCTATATGAAAGACAACAAAGACTCTTATTACTCAGTGTACAAAAAAGACATGAAATACAGCGAAGTGGCAGATCTGAAAGATTTTCTGAAATCGAAAAACGGAAAGAAGGTTGTGGGGATCACTTTTTCTGAAAAATATGTGAGGAGATACCCCAATAAGAGTCTGGCAAGCCACCTTCTCGGGTTCGTATCCGACGGAAGCATCGGAACAACAGGGATTGAGCAGTATTATAACAGTACACTGTCCGGTGTGGATGGAAGAAAATACACTTATCTGAATGAGGAACTTGAACAGGATGACTCTATTGTAGATCCGGAAAACGGCAAAACACTTGTGTCTACTATTGATATCAATATCCAGAAAATAGCGGAAGACCGTTTGGCAAAGTTTGAAAAAAAATACGGCAGCAAGGGAAGCTCTATTCTGGTCATGGACCCGAACAATGGGGAAGTCCTGGGAATGGCCAACTCCAACAAATATGATCTGGAACATCCCAGAGATGAAAAAGGTCTGCTCTCAAAATATTCTCAGAGCCAGATCGATTCCATGTCAGAAAAACAGAAGGTAAAGGCTTTTAATGAACTATGGAAGAATCCAATCGTCTCCAACAGTTTCGAACCGGGCTCTACCTATAAACCGTTTACGGTGGCGGGAGGACTGGAGGACGGGATTCTCAAGGGAAATGAACACTATTACTGCAGCGGATATAAACAGGTTGGAAAATACAAGATTCACTGTTCTCACAGAGATGGGCACGGAAACCTGAGCCTTTCAGACAGCATTGCATATTCATGCAATGTGGCGTTGATGGATATTGCCTTTAAAGAAGGAAAGAATGTGTTTGCAAAATATCAAAAGGATTTTAACTTTGGAGTAAAGACGGGGATCGACCTTCCGGGAGAGGCTGAGACGGCAGGACTTCTGCACGGCGCGGACCAGATGACGAATGTTGATCTGGCTACCAGTTCCTTCGGACAGTCCTTTAACTGTTCTATGATACAGATGGCATCCTCTTTCAGTTCTCTGGTCAACGGAGGCAGCTACTACAAGCCTCATGTAGTGAAGCAGACCAGGGATGACAAAGGAAATGTAGTGAGCAACAAGGAATCCGAACTGGTCAAACAGACGATCTCGGCTGATACATCCAAGAAGCTGCGCACTTATATGGAAGAGACAGTAGAAAAGGGAACCGGTAAAAAAGCGCAGATCAAAGGTTACAGTGTCGGAGGAAAGACAGGGACCGCACAAAAAATTCCGAGAAGTGCAGGGACTTACATCGTCTCCTTCTGTGGATTTGCTCCCGTAGAAAACCCTAAAGTTGTTGTATATGTGGTCATAGATGAAATCCAGAAAGACTCACAGCTCAACACCGGACTGGCTGTTGAAATGGCGAGAGATGTATTGAAAGAATCACTGAAGGACATGAATGTGCCGAAAACGAAAAAATAATACCTGACGGAAATAGTGGTAAAAAGCTCATACTTGTTTCACTGGATTCATATATTTTTATCAGTATGGATTCCGGAGTTTTTTATGAAAACAAGTTATAAACGAAGGATGCTTCTCATGGGCGGCATCTTTGCATTCTGCCTGATTTTTATGGCCGGAAGGCTTGGCTATCTGATGATCGGGCAGGCCGATAAGTATCTGGCACTGGCCAAAGACCTGCACCAGAGAGAGCGGGAGATCAAGGCCCCCAGGGGGAATATTTATGACAGAAACGGAGTGAAGATCGCATCCAACAAAGCGGTTTACTCTATCTCTGTGATTCACTCCCAGACAAAACAGAAAAATAAAGTCGTATCGGTCCTTTCAAAGGAACTTAAGATAGATGAGGCAGAAATCAAAAAAAAGGTTTATAAAAATTCAGTTAGGGAAAAGATTAAGAGTAATGTTGAAAAAGACGCGGCTGATCGCATCAGAAAATATGAACTTGCCGGCGTTAAAGTGGATGAGGATTATAAACGGACCTATCCCTATAATGATCTGGCTTCAAAAGTCCTGGGATTTACGGGAGGAGACAATCAGGGGATCGTAGGGCTTGAGGTGACATATGACTCTTATTTACAGGGCAAGCCCGGAAGAATCCTGACACTGACGGACGGCGGAGGAAGAGAGATTGACGGCGCCTACGAGGAGAGGGATGAGCCGGTGGCCGGCAATGACCTGTATACCACACTGGATGTGAACCTGCAGAACTATGTGTGGCAGGCCTGTGAAAAGGTAAGAAAAGAAAAGGGAGCAAAACGGGTTTCCATGATTATCATGAATCCTCAAAACGGAGAGATCTATGCCATGGTCAACACTCCTGAATACAATTTAAACGAACCGTTTAAACTGAAAGGGAAAAAAGAGAATACCACAGGAAAGAAGAGGCAGGAGCTGCTGAACCAAATGTGGAGGAACACATGTATCAATGATACATATGAACCGGGATCTGTTTTCAAGATTGTGACTGCAACCGCCGGTCTGGAGCTTGGCAAGGTGAAAGTGACGGACCACTTCAGCTGTCCGGGATTCAGGATCGTAGAAGACAGGAAGATCCGCTGCCATAAAACAACGGGCCACGGAGCCGAGACTTTTAAGGAGGGCGTTATGAATTCATGCAACCCGGTTTTCATGGAAGTCGGGGCCAGGGTCGGAGTAGACGGCATGTATACGATATTCCGCCAGATGGGGCTGTTTGAAAAGACCGGTATTGATATTCCGGGTGAGGCAAACTCTATTATGCACAACAAGAAAAATGTGGGGGCCGTGGAACTTGCGACGATGTCTTTCGGGCAGTCCTTCCAGATCACTCCGCTTCAGCTGATGAGGGCTGCCAGCGCCGCAGTCAACGGGGGCACTCTTGTGACGCCGCATTTCGGCATGAAGGCAGTGGATTCATCGGGAAAGACAGTCAAGACTTTTGAATTTGCTAAAAAGAAACATGTGATTAAGAAAGAAACATCCGAGACGATGAGAGAACTTTTAGAGGCAGTGGTTTCAGACGGTTCCGGAAGGAACTGCAAGATCGAAGGATATTCCATAGGAGGAAAGACTGCGACCAGTGAAAAGCTGCCCCGCGGAACAGGGAAATATATTTCCTCATTTTTAGGCTTTTCAAAGGCAGAACATCCAACCGTGATGGCTTTGGTCATGATCGACGAGCCGAAGGGAACTTATTACGGAGGAGCCATCGCAGCGCCGGTGGTTCGGGAGGTATTTAAAGTTGCACTTCCTTATCTTGGAATTTCCAAGGATTATACGGTTGATAAAACAAAGAAATAAAGATATACTGAAAAGATAAGAAAAACAAATGAGGTGAAAGCATGAATTATAGTATCGTAAAACCAATTTTAATTGCATTCTTCGTCAGCGTGGTGCTGAGCCCGATGATGATTAAATATTTACAGAAGCTGAAGTTCGGCCAGTTCATCCGGGGAGAGGGACCCGAGTCCCACCTGAAGAAGTCAGGGACCCCGACGATGGGAGGCCTGATTATCCTGCTTGGAATCATTGTGGCTTCTCTGTTTTATGTGAAAGATTATCCGAACATTATACCGGTTCTCTTTGTCACCCTCGGATTCGGTTTCATCGGTTTTATCGATGATTATATCAAAGTCGTGATGAAGAGAAACCTTGGACTCAGGGCCTGGCAGAAGATGCTGGGACAGATCATTGTGACCGGAGTGTTTGCATACTATCTGATCAATCATACGGATATCGGAACCTCCATGCTGATCCCTTTTTCGCACGGAAAATATTTGGAGTTAGGAGCACTGTTTGTTCCCGCTATCTTTATCATCCTGCTGGGAACCGTCAACGGGGCCAACTTTACGGACGGACTGGACGGTCTTGCATCCAGTGTCACTGTTTTGATCGCTACCTTTTTTACGGTTGTAGCCATCGGAGCGGGTATCTCCGGAAATGATCCGGGATTGTGGCCGATCACTTGTGCCACCGTGGGGGCTTTGCTTGGATTCCTAGTGTTCAATGTTTACCCTGCGAGGGTATTCATGGGAGACACAGGTTCCCTTGCGCTGGGCGGATTCGTGGCTGCCACAGCGGTTATGCTGAGGCTTCCTCTGTTCGTGCCGCTTGTGGCCTTCATCTACATGATCGAGGTATTATCGGTTATGATCCAGGTAGTTTATTTTAAGAAAACAGGAAAAAGAGTTTTTAAGATGGCGCCGATCCATCACCATTTTGAGCTGTCCGGCTGGCCGGAGACAAAAGTTGTTGCCATATTTGCCATCGTCACAGCAATCTTATGTCTGATCGGCCTGATCGCCATTTAGATAAGGAGCAGTAAATGACATTAAAAGATAAGAAGGTTTTAGTTGCGGGAGCGGGGAAGAGCGGAATAGGTTCTGCCAACCTCCTGATCCGTTCCGGGGCATCTGTCAGTCTTTATGACGGAAATGAACACTTGAAGGCACAGGATGTCTATGACAAACTGGAAGGAAAGAAACAGATTCCGCTGATTCTCGGAAAACTCGGACCGGAAGAGGAAAAAGAATTTGATCTTTTAGTACTTAGTCCCGGAATCTCTGTCAACGCCCCGGTATCAAGGCAGTTTATGGAGTCCGGCAAGCCTGTCTGGAGTGAGATTGAACTTGCATTTCATGTTTCCAGGGGACAGATTGCGGCTATCACAGGCACGAATGGAAAAACAACGACCACAGCGCTGGTGGGAGAAATCATGAAGTGTTTTTACAGCGACGTGTATGTGGTTGGGAATATTGGAACACCGTATACGAGCGTTGCTTTGGATACAAAAGACGAAAGCGTTATTGTGGCCGAGATCAGCAGTTTTCAGCTGGAAACGATACAGGACTTCCGCCCCCAGGTTTCGGCCGTTTTAAACATTACACCGGACCATCTGGACCGACATGGTACAGTGGAAGTCTATGCAAAGACAAAGGAATCCATTGGAAAGAATCAGACCGGGGATCAGGTGATGGTGCTGAACTATGAAGACGCCGTGACCAGAAATATGGCAGAGAGGGCAAAAGCCAGGGTCGTATTTTTCAGCCTGGATCATGAACTGGAAGAAGGAGTCTATTTTAAAGACGGATCTTTCATGCTTGCAGAAAACAAAACAGTGCAGACCATATGTACAGAAGCCGATATTAACCTTCTGGGCGGGCATAATTATGAAAATATTTTAGCGGCGATTGCGGTATCCCATTATATGGGAGTTCCGTCAGAGCAGATCAGACAGGGAGTTTCTGGTTTTAAAGGAGTGGAACACCGCATAGAATATGTAGATACCATTAAAGATGTTGCATACTACAATGATTCTAAGGGAACTAACACCGATGCCGCCATCAAAGGGATCAAGGCCATGAACCGTCCGACGTTCCTGATCGGGGGAGGGTATGATAAAAAAGCAGAATATGATGACTGGATCGAGGCCTTTGACGGCAAAGTGAAGGAACTGATCCTTTTGGGCGCGACGGCAGAGAAGATCGGTAAAACAGCCGAAGCCCACGGTTTTTCCCAAATCGTATATGTAGATACTCTGGAAGAAGCAGTGGAGTATGCATCACAGCATGCAGTTTCCGGTGACGCAGTCCTTTTATCTCCGGCCTGTGCAAGCTGGGGTATGTTCCCGAACTATGAGGTACGGGGCGACCGCTTTAAGGAGTATGTAAACAAATTAAAGGAGCGCTAAGATTTGAAAGAAAGCAGAGTCAGTGAAAAATACATGCCAAAGCGACGTTATCTCGATTATCCGATGCTTTTTATCGTGATGTTTCTCGTTGGATTCGGCCTGATTATGATCTTTAGTACAAGTTCATATAAGAGTACGCTGAACTTCGGGAATCCATATCACTGGCTGATCAGGCAGTGTTTTGCAGTTGGAGTAGGAGCGGTCTTTATGGCAGCACTCACATGGTTTGACTACAGGATTCTCAACGCAAAGGTCATTGCCTATGGTTGCTACGGCCTCAGCGTAGCACTTTTGATCATCGTACTATTTATCGGTGCCGCTAAAAAAGGAGCTGTGCGCTGGATTTCCATCGGAGGATTCCAGTTCCAGCCTTCCGAAGTCGCAAAAATTTTCCTTGTGATCTATCTGGCATACATATTATCACAGAATGCCCATCGGATGCGTACCATGGCTGCTGCTGTGAAAGTCATCATACGATGTCTGCCGATCATCGGCCTGGTTGCCTATCAGAACCTCAGTACGGCTATCGTTCTGACAGCAATGGTAGGGGTTATGATTTTTGTGGTAAGTCCGAAAACCAAAGAACTTCTGGGGATTGCCCTTTCGGGTGTCGCCGGTTTAGTGCTTTACCTAACGTTTTCCAACAGTTACCGGAATGAACGTGTGGCGATATGGAAAAATCCAGAGACACACCCAAAAGGACTTCAGACGATGCAGGCACTGTACGCCATAGGTTCCGGAGGCCTGTTTGGGAAGGGCCTGGGCCAGAGTATGCAGAAGATGGGCTTCATACCGGAATCCCACAATGATATGATCTTTTCGATCATCTGTGAGGAGCTGGGCTTATTCGGAGCTGTCTGCCTGATCCTTCTGTTTATGCTTTTAATATGGAGAATGCTTCTGATCGCCATGAATTCGGATGATCTGTTCGGGTCCCTGATCGTGGTCGGGTTTATGATTCATATCGGAGTGCAGGTATTTATCAACATTGCAGTTGTAACAAATACGATCCCTCCGACCGGTATCCCTCTGCCGTTTATCAGTTACGGCGGAACTTCGATCCTGGTGGTTATGGCGGAGATGGGGCTGGTCTTATCGGTATCCAGGAAAATACGCATGTAGAGGAACTGATTATGGATAAAAATGAAAAGATAATTACAATCAGTCAGGCCAAAAAGCAGCAGAAGGGCCCTGGGAATAAGAAAAAAATTATCGGCTGCATTGCCGGCCTGCTGCTTATTCTCTGTATTATTTTATTTGCAGTATTCCAGACGAAAAAGATTGTCATAAAAGGGAACAGCCATTACACAGAGGGTGAGATAGAGGCCGCACTGAAGAAAAATACATACACGGGCAACGGGCTGATTCTGTTTCTGAGAAATAAGATTGCACCTGTAAAGACGCTTCCGTTCGTAGACTCTGTAACGATAACTCTCCAGGGAACTGATCGGGTGACGGTGCAGGTCAATGAAAAAAAAAGGGCCGGGTGT
Organism: Anaerostipes faecis; assembly: GCF_910574135.1. Lineage (NCBI taxonomy): Bacteria > Bacillati > Bacillota > Clostridia > Lachnospirales > Lachnospiraceae > Anaerostipes > Anaerostipes faecis. Next base: position 122,811 of record NZ_CAJSYK010000007.1, read on the forward strand.
CTGAATTATAACGGGAAATATGTTTATTTCGACAAGGAAGGATATGTGCTGGAAATTTATGAGAAGCACTATGATGATGTGCCGTTGGTCACAGGGCTGAATTATAAAAAAATTGCACTCGGTGAAAAAATACCGGAGAAGAAGGCCAGCGTATTTGAGCAGATACTAAAAATTACCATGGCCATCGACAAGTATGAACTTCCGGTAAGCCAGATCCATTTCAATGCAGAGGGGCAAGCCCTCCTGATCAGCGGAGATTTAACGATTAATCTGTGGAACAGCCAGGAGCTGGACTTGAAACTTACAGAGCTTACGGGAATCCTTCCGAAGATGAAAGGAAAGAAGGGAACCATCTCGATGAAATATTTTACAAAGGACAATCCAATTGCGATTTTCAAGAAGAAAAAGTAGTTGAAAGTTTAACAGAAAAACTGTATCATGTAAGAAGATAACATGAAAAATAGTATGGATGAGTATAAGAAAATTTGAGATAGAGATTGAAGGAGGAGCATCGTGGTCGAGATTATGCCGAATGTAGAAAGCACACAAGCCAGAATTTTAGTCATTGGAGTCGGGGGAGCCGGCAACAATGCAGTTAACCGCATGGTTGACGAAAATATACAGGGAGTGGAACTTGTAGGAATCAACACGGACAGGCAGGCCCTGTCTTTATGCAAGTGCTCTACGAAGATCCAGATAGGAGAAAAGCTGACCAAAGGTCTCGGTGCCGGTGCAAAACCAGAGATCGGAGAGGCCGCGGTGGAAGAAAATCGAGATGAGATCACTCAGCTGGTACAGGGTGCCGATATGGTCTTTGTCACCTGCGGTATGGGCGGCGGAACAGGTACTGGAGCAGCGCCGGTGATTGCCGAGATTTCAAAGTCTCTTGGGATTCTGACCGTCGGTGTTGTCACAAAGCCCTTTACCTTTGAAGGAAAGCCCAGAATGAACAATGCTGTCGCGGGAGTGGCGCGTCTTCAGGATCAGGTAGACACGATGATCGTAATCCCGAACGACAAGCTGCTTCAGATCTGCGAGAAGAAAACAACCATTCCGGACGCCCTTAAAAAAGCTGATGAAGTGCTTCAGCAGGGTGTTCAGGGAATTACCGATATGATCTACAATCCCGGACTCATTAATGTTGACTTTGCAGATATCCAGACGGTTATGCGCGACAAGGGTATCGCACACATCGGTATGGGTGTTGCGGATGAGGAACTGGAAGCAATTAAGGCAGCCATGGAAAGCCCGCTCCTGGAGACTACGGTTTCCGGAGCTACCGATATCATCGTCAACTTCTCAGGAGATGTGGGTATGCTGGAGGCACAGCAGGCAGTAGAGTACTTGAAGGATACTGCGGGACAAGAAGTCAACGTTATCTTCGGTACTGTCAACTCTGATATGGGTGACCAGATCAGCGCAACCATCGTTGCCACGGGAATCCAGTCTGAGGCAGGAGCCAGAGGAGCAGGATTTAAGAAGAAAAGCATCACACCTCCTCCCGTTTTTTCTGGACAGCCCATTTACAGCAGCCAGCCGAAAAGTGAGCCGGCCGAAACATCAGAATCTACATATGGGAGCAAAGAACAGGAGACTGCCAGTGTAGAGGACCATGATTCAAAAATCGTGATTCCGGAGTTTTTATTAAAGAGCAGAAGAAAATAAAATATACGTGGGACAAGCCCGTATCTTGCCGTAAGGCAGGATACGGGTTTTTTTGTAGAATTAACGTAGCTGTCACTTCTCTTTTTTGACAAAGTACGTGCGCCTCTTTCTTTATAATAAGCTTATGTTTTTTTTGATGATGTTTTTGGAACAGTGGCTGGTCCTTCTGGGGCTGCTGCTTATTTTAAGAAGTTCGCTGAAATCACAGAGTTCTGTCTGGCGTATCCTGCTGGCATCAGCGGCCGGAAGCGGACTCGGGTGTCTGACGGCATGGGCGGCGGAAGGAAATCAGGCAGTCCAGCTTGGATTTCTCGCGGCAAGCATCGGAGCGACCTCTTGGCTTGCATTTCCGCTCTCTCTAAGGAAAAGTCTGATATGTTCCGGATATTTATTTGCACTCTCGGCCTTGCTGGGCGGACTGTGGAGCTTCGTTAAATACCGTTTATCCATCCATATCTGGATTTTCGGCTGTTTTGCGGCGTTTCTCCTCTTGGCTTTTTTGTACTGTGCGGTCTGGGAAAATATCAGGAGCCAGAAAGATTCTTTATACCAGGTATCATTTGAACTCCTCGGCAAGACGGTCAGAGTCACTGCTTATTTGGATACGGGGAATTTTTTATACGAACCGATAGAGAAGATCCCGGTCTCCGTCATGGAGGAACAGGCGCTGGATCCATATTTAGATGAGTCATTAACCATTTTAATAGAAAAACATAAGCTAAAAGATATAAGAATGATCCCGTACAGGACGGTTGGCAGGGAAGACGGCCTGATGATGGGGATTCTTGTAGCTAATATCAGGATCAAGAATAGCAGCCAGACATGGATGGCAGAAAGAGGATTGATAGGACTGTCAGAGAGCCCGCTTTCCCGGGACGGCCACTATCAGTTATTGCTCCATCCGGATCTGGTCAGATAAGGTAATGGGAGGTTGTACAGTGCTGAAACTTAATGTGACATGCCAAAAGAGGACATTTTTAGCGAAAGGAAAAGAAATTCACTATATAGGGGGTGCAGAAATTCTGCCGGCTCCTCTGGAAGCAAAGGAAGAGGAGAAGATGATACATAAGCTCGGGACAGCGGAGGAACCGGAAGCAAGGGCAAAGTTAATTGAGAGAAATCTCCGTCTGGTAGTATATATAGCAAAGAAATTTGACAATACAGGGATCGGTGTTGAAGATTTGATCTCCATTGGAACGATCGGACTGATCAAAGCCATCAACACATTCAATCCGGCCAAAAAGATCAAGCTTGCTACATACGCTTCCAGATGCATTGAGAATGAAATCCTGATGTATTTGAGAAGAAATAATAAGACGAAGATGGAAGTGTCCATCGATGAACCACTGAACGTGGATTGGGACGGAAATGAACTTCTGCTTTCGGATATCCTCGGAACAGACGAGGATATTATTTACAGGGACCTGGAGCATGAGGTGGACAGGAAGCTTTTGCTGAATGCCATGAAAATCCTCTCTGACCGGGAGAGAAATATCATTGAGCTGAGATTCGGCATTAACCAGAAGGACGGGGAGGAGAAAACACAGAAAGAGGTTGCCGATTTAATGGGAATCTCCCAGTCTTACATATCCAGATTGGAAAAGAAGATTATTAAAAGATTAAAGAGAGAGATGTCCCGGATGGGATGTGTCTGATCAGTGTAAGAGAGAAAGCCGCATGGGAAAAATCCTGATGCGGTTTTTTCATTTCATAGGAAAGTTCTACGACCTTGTGTTACACGAATACAGATGGAAAAATTTCCTTTGTAATCGGGCTTTGAAAATGAGGGGAATAATGTTATACTACTGATAAAGTGAAAAGGAGAAGACAAGTGAGAGTAAAGGGGATAAAGAATAAACTTGCAGTATTTGTTTCAGTAATCGTATTGGCTACTGGATTTTTTTACGTCAGCTGTGCTTCTGTTTTTGCAGAAGAAAAAAGTGCGGAAGAAAATGATCCGGCCAACAGTTGGCGGTTCAAAGATGGAAAACCGGTAAAACAGCAGGAGCCAATAGGTCCATCCATATCAGCCAGAGGAGCCAGAGCAGTTTCAAATGCATGGAAAAATGTAAACGGAGTGTTTTTGAATTCTTTGGGAGATCCAATTCCAAATGCCACTGCAAAGGGAATTGATGTGAGCAAATGGAACGGCAAAATTGACTGGAATAAAGTCAAAGCAGACGGAATTGACTATGCGATTATAAGAGTTGGATATGGTGAAAATTTAAAGAGCCAGGACGATCCCACATGGGCATATAATTCATCTGAATGTGAGAGAATTGGGATGCCTTATGGAGTTTACATATATTCGTATGCAACTAATACGACGAAAGCAAAAAGTGAAGCAGAACATGTGATACGCCTGGTCAAGGGTAAGAAGCTTTCCTATCCGATTTATTATGATATGGAAGATGAGGAATTTCAGGGAGGATTGTCAAATCAGAAACTTGGAGAAATTGCCGATACTTTTATAAAGACACTGGGCAGTGCAGGTTATAAGAATGTCGGTGTTTATGCAAATAAATACTGGTTTACTTCACGGCTGACAAGCAGTGTATTTGATAAATATCCAAGATGGGTTGCACAGTATAATTACCGCTGTGATTATACTGGAAATTATCATATGTGGCAGAGTACAGATTCAGGAAAGGTCAGTGGAATCGGTACAAATGCAGATCTGAATTTTAAAATAGGCTCATGGAACGTCAATGCACTGCAAACGGCGGCTGTCTCCTCGGTGAAGCTGAATAAGACAAGCCTGAAGCTCATAAACGGTTCTTCCTATACATTGAAGAAATCAATCGCGCCATCCAATGCTTCCAATAAAACTGTGACATGGACCAGTTCCAATAAAAAAGTGGCAGCTGTCTCTTCCGCGGGAAAAATTACTGCAAAGGGCGTGGGGAAAGCAACGATCACAGCGAAGACATCCAACGGGAAAAAAGCAGTCTGCAAAGTTACTGTCCGGCCCAAGACAAACAAGATTATAAAGCTTAAAAAATCCGGAAAGAAAAGTATTAAGATTACCTGGTCTAAGGTCGGCGGGACTACAAAATATCAGATTTATATGTCCGGGAAAAAGTCCTCCGGATTTAAAAGAATTGCAACCGTATCTGCAAAAAAAGTATCTTATACAAAAGGCAAGCTAAAAAAGAAGAAAAGATATTATTTTAAAATCAGATCGTATCAGACCATAAAGAAAAAGAAAATTTACAGTAAATTTTCCAAAGTAAAATCTCTCAAACGGTGATCTAAAGATATTCCTCTTGTAAAAATGGCTGCTTTAGTGTAGATTAGCCTTACAGTCATTAAACATCAGGAGGATAAAGATATGATAATTGCATTGATCGCACATGACAAGAAAAAAGACGAGATGGTGGAATTTGCAAAGAAGTATAAAGAGACATTAGCAAAATATGACTTGGTCGCAACCGGCACAACCGGAAAACGGGTAGAGGAAGCCACAGGACTTCCGGTGAAGAAATATCTTTCAGGACCGTACGGCGGAGACCAGCAGCTGGGAGGCAGGATTGCAGAGGGAAAGATCGGACTGGTCGTTTTTTTCCGGGACCCACTGACCGCACAGCCTCATGAGCCTGACGTGTCTGCACTGCTTCGTGTCTGTGATGTGCACAAGGTACCGGCAGTCACCAATACTGCGGCTGCAGAACTGATGATTCAGATGTTTTAGCTGTCAGGACTGAGTATTTTGACTTGAAAAATGACAGATCATAGTGTATATTTATTTTGAAAGCTGTGCGACTGGCGGATAGTGGAGAAACCACGGGGAGCACGGCAGCAGAAATGCCGGCCGCCTGGGCAACTTTTATTCAGTATGCCCAGGCGGCCTCTTTTATTACATTGAAAAGGTCTGCGAACCTTTCGTATGGAATAAAAACCTCTCCGCAAAGCTGCACACAGATACAAAAGGAGGATGCAAGGCAATGAAGATGTTGTCATTAGAAAACGAGTTAAAAGGGAATTCATATCCTGGAAGAGGAATTGTGATCGGAAAATCACCAAACGGGGCCTATGCAGTGACTGCATATTTTATCATGGGAAGAAGCGGGAACAGCAGAAACCGTGTGTTTATCGAGGATGGAAAAGGCATCCGGACACAGGCTTTTGATCCATCAAAACTGAGTGACCCGAGCCTTATCATCTATGCTCCGGTTAAGGTACTTGGAAATAAGACGATCGTGACCAACGGAGACCAGACGGATACAATCTACGAACTCATGGATAAACAGCAGACATTTGAACAGGCATTGAGGACGAGAGAGTTTGAGCCGGATGCACCGAATTATACTCCGCGTATTTCAGGCATTATGCATGTGGAAAACGGAACCTACAACTATGCAATGTCTATTTTAAAGAGTAATAACGGCAATCCGGATGCATGCAACCGCTATACATTTGCCTATGAGAATCCGGTAAGCGGAGAGGGACATTTTATCCACACCTATATGCAGGACGGAGATCCGCTTCCAAGTTTTGAGGGAGAGCCTAAATTAATCGGTTTAGACGATGATATTGATGCGTTTACAAACCGTGTATGGGAAAGTCTGAATGAGGACAACAAAGTATCTCTGTTTGTGCGTTATATCGATATCAAAACAGGAGAATATGAAACAAGGATCGTGAACAAGAATCAATAGGAGGAGACCATGAAGGAATTAGAGTTAAAATACGGATGCAATCCAAACCAGAAGCCGTCAAGAATTTACATGGAAGACGGTGAACTGCCGATCAAAGTGTTAAGCGGTAAACCGGGATATATTAATTTCCTTGATGCATTAAACGGCTGGCAGCTGGTGAAGGAACTGAAAAAGGCGACCGGTCTTCCGGCGGCAGCTTCCTTTAAACACGTTTCTCCCGCTGGCGCGGCGGTAGGTCTTCCGATGACCGATGTGGAAAAGAAGATTTACTGGGTAGATGACATGGATATGGAATTTACTCCTCTTGCCAATGCGTATGCCAGGGCGAGAGGTGCCGACCGCATGTCTTCTTTTGGAGATTTCATTTCACTTTCCGATGTGTGTGATGCGGCAACGGCCAAGATTATAAAAAGAGAGGTATCTGACGGAGTGATTGCTCCGGGATACGACGCAGACGCACTTGAAATTTTAAAAGAAAAGAAAAAGGGAAACTACAATGTGATCGAGATCGATCCGGATTATGTGCCGGCTCCGGTAGAGCGCAAAGAAGTGTTTGGTGTTACCTTTGAACAGGGCAGAAATGAACTGAACATTGATAAGGATTTCTTTAACGATATCGTGACGGAGAATAAGGAACTGCCTGATTCTGCCAAAATCGATCTGGCGATTGCAATGATTACATTAAAGTATACCCAGTCTAATTCAGTATGCTACGCAAAGGATGGACAGGCGATCGGCATCGGTGCGGGACAGCAGTCCAGAATTCATTGTACCCGTCTGGCAGGACAGAAAGCCGACAACTGGTATCTGCGTCAGGCTCCGAAAGTCATGGGACTTGAGTTCGTGGACGGCATCCGCCGTGCGGACCGTGACAATGCCATTGACCTGTATATCGGGGACGACTATATGGATGTTCTGGCCGACGGAGCATGGGAAACTATTTTTAAAGTAAAACCGGAAGTGTTCACAAGAGAAGAAAAGCGTGAATGGCTGGATCAGATGACGGGTGTGGCACTTGGATCAGATGCATTTTTCCCGTTTGGCGATAATATCGAACGGGCACACAAAAGCGGCGTTTCTTATGTGGCTGAGCCGGGTGGCTCTATCAGAGACGACCATGTCATTGCAACATGCAATAAATATAATATGGTGATGTGTTTTACGAAAATCCGTTTATTCCATCACTAAAGTATAGCAGGAAGGAGAGGAACCACAATGGTTTTTCTCCTTTCTTAAGCTTATGAATGCGTCTGGCAGTAGATGAGGATTGCTTTGGAAACAAATTTGGCGGTTCCTTCTCCGCCGGCACGGTCTATAGACTTTTTCATTCTGTCATCACAGGTTCGGAGGCCGGATCTTTGTTTATGAGACGGCCGAATTCCGCAAAGTTTGCCATAAACTTTGTATTCATGACCTTCCAGTCCTCCTCTGTATAATCCTGTGTCTTTTGTTCATCTTCGCAGAAAGCATCGGTACCGCCCCAGCTTTTTCTGGCCTCGGATTTATAGCTTTCCAGCGTTTCTTCGTTCAATGTCTGATAATTCAATGATTTCACTCCTAACATTTGAATTACAAGAGCGAAGTCGATCAGATGTTCCAGCCGGTCCTTTTTGATCCTCAAAAGCTGTATCTGCTGATCTAATGCTTTTTGTCGGTCAAAATCCGAACGGTCCAGGATCTCTCTGATGTCTTTTAAAGAGAATTCAAGTTCCCGGAACAGTAAAATATGCTGAAGGCGTTCCAATGCCCGGGTGACGTACAGCCCGTAGCCAGCCTCTGTGACACGGTCGGGACATAAAAGTCCGATCTCGTCATAATAGTGGAAAGTGCGCACACTGACACCGGTTAATCTGCTTACTTCTCTTACTGTTTTCATCCTGGTCTCCTCCTGGTAAATATAGAATAGCCTATCACGCCGCGTGAGAGTCAAGAAATAAAATAGATTACAGGAACTCTGTCATGTGTTTGCGGTACCAGAGTGGCATCATGGTTCTCTGACAGCGGGGATTTTTTCTGGCTTCTACGCCGATAGTCTCGAAAAATACTTTCCAGAGGTCTGTGTAAATATCCGAAATTTCAGAGGTCTTCAGCCGGTTTAACTCATCCTCTGAGAGGGTGGTCATATAGTAGTCCTGATCACAGGGATGGACGACGGCAGTCCATCGGTTATCGTCGATAATCATCCAGTTTTCGGAGGGCATGCGGTCCGTAAACTGGGGAGCCAGGATGGTCAGGACATCACACTTGGGTTCAATATGGGAGATAAGAACATGGTCTATTTCGGAAAAACGCAGAAATTCCCGGAACAGATGGGCTTCATTTAGGACTTTCCGGTCCAGTTCAAACAGATTCATTACAGCAGGCTCCTGCAGCATATTTACAACGGAAGGCCCATAGTGAAAACCATAGATCAGGAACCGGTAGATTATATCCAGTTTTTCTTCCTGAAAAGACATGGCAGCGCGGTATACCATCTGGTAAGCGCGAAAAGAAATCTTTTTTTGTATGGAACGGATGACACTGGCGGTCTGATTGGGATCGTGATCTACATGACGGTAATCACAGAACAGTTCGAGATTCCCTATGGGTTCGGTTTTGAGGCGGATATTTTTGTGGCCTAAGCGGGATGCCCAGGCAGTGTATATACAGGACATCATATCTTCAAAAGTATCTTTGCAGGTAAAAATTATCATATATTTTCTCCATTAAAATCAGCCGGCTCTGAAGAGGCCTCCGGACTTATATCTGGCCGCTCAGAGACTTACAGGTGTCCTCGACTGAGGGGCTCGATGAAAAATTCTGATCGTCAAACAGGGACAGCTGTTCATATGTCTGGGGATGGTCGATCTCCCAGGACTTTTTGTAATCCTCTCCGATCAGCTGGCGGGTGATGAAGTTCTCCTCGATTGGGATATGAAACATCATCTTTCCGTTACAGGTGATAAAGTATTTTGCACGTTTCAGGACGACACCGATCTTTTTTAGATTTTCAAATGTCAGGGAGCGCTGTCTGCGGCTCTTGACAATACGGTAGGCGGATTTGGTCCCGATGCCGGGAACCCTTAAAAGTTCCGCGTAGCCTGCACGGTTGATCTCCACAGGGAAAAGCTCCAGATGCCGCAGTGCCCAGTCGCACTTGGGGTCCAGCATGATATTGAAGTTGGGCCTGTCAGTACTCAGCAGTTCCTCTGCGTGAAAGCCGTAAAACCTTAACAGCCAGTCGGCCTGATACAGCCGGTGTTCCCTGAGAAGCGGAGGCGCCGTATCCAGGGAGGGAAGGCGGGAATCTTCATTGAGCGGGACATAGGCTGAGAAGAAGACACGTTTCAGATCAAACTTCTGGTACAGCTGCTGGGTAACGGAAAGGAGCTGAAGGTCATTCTCTGCGGTGGCTCCGACAATCATCTGAGTGCTCTGCCCGGCGGGGACAAACGGTGCGGGCTTGTCCTTGGCGGGCGGCAGGAAAGAGTTCGATGCCAGCTGTCTGTGCTCCTCGATGCGGCCGGACCGGACATCGTCGAAGATCGTGTGCTTTAAATTGCGGTTGCCGCCAAAGCGTTCCATCATAGGGTCCTTGCCGATGGACAGACGATGGTCTGCGATGCCGGAGCGGATCTGCTCCATGGGCTTTAAGATCGTTTTCTGTGTCTTGTGAGGAGCCAGATCTTTTAATCCTTCCGGCGTGGGCAGTTCCAGATTAATGCTGACGCGGTCCGCGAGATACCCGAGGGTTTCCAGCAGTTCTTCCGGCGCACCGGGGATGGCTTTCACATGGATGTAGCCGTTGAAATGATACTGGTTTCTTAACATAGACAGTGTCCGACACATGAGCTCCATCGTATAGGAAGGGCTCTTTACCACACCGGAGCTTAAAAACAGCCCTTCGATGTAGTTGCGGCGGTAAAACTCTATGACTAAGCGGCAGACTTCCTCAGGGGTAAACGTGGTGCGCACCCGGTCGTTGGATGAGCGGTTTAAGCAGTACTTGCAGTCGTAGATACATTCATTACTCTGAAGTATCTTTAAAAGGGAGACACAGCGGCCGTCGGATGCAAAGCTGTGGCAGATGCCTGCGGCCACTCCGTTGCCCAGTTTTCCCTTTTCACCTCTGCGGTCGGCTCCGCTGGACGTGCAGGCTACGTCGTACTTGGCTGCATCTGCAAGAATTGTTAACTTCTCCTGCAATGACAGGGAAGGGCTGAAAGTTTCCATAATTCACCTCACGATATCGAATGTTTGTTCTTTTATTCTAGCACAGCGTCATACGAAAAGCAAGGAGGAAAAGAACAAAAGTTCGAATGAAAAGCAGTTGCGGCAATACGCTGATAAATGGTATCATTATACTTAACGGAAAAACAGTACAGAAGGATGAGGGGGTTGTATGAATCATAAAAATAAAACGATTCTCGGCAAGGCAGCGTTGTTCGGTTCTGCACTGATATGGGGCAGTTCCTTTTTTATTATGAAAAATACCATTGCCAATGTCCCGGAAAATTTTCTGCTGGGGATAAGATTTTTAGCGGGGGCATTGCTTTTGTGTATCTTTTTTCATAAGAAACTCGGAAAGATAGATAAAAGTTACTTTAAGACAGGATTTGTGCTGGGAGGATTCTGGTTTTGGGCTTACTGGTTCCAGACAGAAGGACTGTATCACACGACGCCCGGAAAGAATGCATTTTTAACAGCTATTTACTGTGTGGCAGTACCTTTCGTCACATGGATATGGCAGAAGAAAAAGCCTACAAAACAAAACTTCCTGGCCGCACTGATCTGTATCACAGGGATCGGGCTGATTTCGCTGAACGGAAATCTGACCATTGGCATCGGTGACGGACTGACTCTGGCGGGAGGCCTTTTATTCTCCCTCCATATCACATATCTTGGTATGAAAAGCGGCCAGAAAGATCCGGTACTGCTCACAATCGTACAGTTTTTGTTTGCAGGACTCTGGGGAGCCGGACTGTCCGTATTGACCGAAGACATCGGCACCATTCATTGGACGGCCGGACAGGCAGGCAGCCTGGCTTATCTGGTCATCATGTGTACTGCTGTGGCAGTAACCTTTCAGAGTGTGGGGCAGAGCCGGGTGAGTTCGTCCTCCGCATCCCTGATCCTGAGTCTGGAGTCCGTGTTCGGTGTGCTCTTCAGTGTGATTTTTTATGGAGAAAAGGCGACGGTTAAGATCCTGATCGGTTTTGTGCTGGTGATGACGGCGATTTTGATCTCTGAGACGGATTTGGGCAGAAAGCCCGGGCGCAGTCTCTATTGGAGAAGACAGGTTGATGAATAAAAGAATTATTAAATGTGGTATAATTTATCATGAACAGAGAAAAATTTTCCGTCTGTGCGCACGGCGGATCAAGTATAAAATAAGGAGCAAATTTCGGAGGCTATGATGAAGAATTATGAATTGGTAAAAGAAGAACAGATCAAAGAGCTGAATGGGACCGGATATGTGTACCGTCACAAAAAGACAGGGGCCAGGGTTGTGGTGATTTCCAACGAAGATGACAACAAGGTATTCCAGATTGGATTTAAGACACCGCCAAAAGATGATACCGGAGTTCCTCATATCATGGAACACTCTGTACTCTGCGGTTCCAGGGAGTTTCCATTAAAAGACCCGTTTGTGGAACTGGTCAAGGGGTCCCTTAACACATTTTTGAATGCAATGACATACTCTGACAAAACGGTATATCCGGTGGCAAGCTGCAATGACAAAGACTTTTTTAACCTGATGCATGTGTATTTAGATGCAGTATTTTACCCGAATATCTATACGAAACCGGAAATCTTAAAACAGGAGGGATGGCATCACTCTCTCGAATCAGAAGATGCGCCCGTGATCTACAACGGCGTCGTTTACAACGAAATGAAGGGTGTGTTCTCATCCCCGGACCAGCAGCTGGCGCGTCTGATCCAGAAGTCTCTGCTCTCCGACACTCCGTACGGGTTTGAATCCGGAGGCGACCCGGAAGCGATCCCTGAACTCAGCTATGAGCAGTTTTTGGATTTCCACAGGACTTATTACCATCCGTCCAACAGCTATATTTATCTGTACGGGGATATGGATGCGGAAAAGTACCTGACATTCATAGACGAACATTATCTGTCTGATTTTGAAAAGAAGCAGGTGGACACATCATGGAAGCCCCAGGAAGCTTTTAAAGAAGTAAAGAGAGTAGAGGCAGTATATCCAGTCAGCGAACAGGATGAGATACAGAACAAAACGTTTCTCTCCTATAACGCAGTCATAGGAACAAGTCTTGACAAAGAACTGTATATCGCATTCCAGATTCTTGACAGGGCACTGTTCTCCATGCAGGGCGCGCCGGTGAAAAAGGCTCTGATGGAAGCCGGGATCGGCAAGGACATCAGCAGTTCTTACGACAATGGCATCGAACAGCCTGTATTTTCTGTGGTGGCCCAGGAGGCAGACGAGGCAAAAGAGGCAGATTTTGTGCGCATCATCGAGGAGACCCTGCGTAAGATTTCCAAGGAGGGAATTCAGAGACGCAGCCTGGAATCTGCGCTGAATTATTATGAGTTTCAATATAAAGAGGCCAATTTCGGCAGATTTCCAAAGGGACTGATGTATGGGTTACAGATGTACGACAGCTGGCTCTATGACGATGATGAGCCGTTTATGCATATCAAGACCAACGATGTGTTTGAGTTTTTGAGAAAACAGCTGGACGGCAGCTATTTTACCGATCTGATCAAAACCTATATGCTGTCCAATACACATAAATCCATTGTGGTGCTGAAGCCGGAAAAGGGCCTTCAGAGCCGGAAGGACCAGAAGACGGCGCAGCAGCTGAAAGAATTCAAAGAAAGTCTTTCAAAAGAAGAGATCAGGCAGCTTATTCAGGCTACAAAAGAGCTGAAAGAATATCAGGAGGCGGTGACTCCGAAAGAGGACCTTGAAAAGATTCCGCTTTTGGATATTAAAGATATTAAAAGAGAGATCCGGCCTCTCTGCAATGAAGAAGTATCGGTGGACGGAGTAAAGGTCATATGGCATCCATATTTTACAAACGGCATCTGCTATCTGAAGATCGTATTCGATATGTCGAAGGTCCCGGCAAGGCTTGTGCCTTATGTGTCTCTCATGTCAGAAGTATTCCGTAGCGTAGATACGCAAAAACACAGCTATTTTGAACTCGGAAATGAGATCGGCATAGAGACCGGAGGCATGGTGACGACGATGGACGTTCTGCCGGCTGGTGCCGAAGGAGTGAAAAGTTATTTTGTCATCAGGACAAAGTGTTTTTATGAAAATGCAGAAAAGGCATTTGAACTTATGGAAGAGATCCTGTTTGAGAGCAAACTGGACGACAGGAAACGTCTGAAAGAGATCATCGGGCAGATCTACACCAATATGAAGACGGATCTTACCCAGGCCGGACATAAAACGGCATCCAACCGTGCCATGTCCTATTTCTCTCCTTATGCAAGGTATAAAGAGCAGATCCAGGGCGTTTCCATGTTTGAGTTTGTAAAAGACTGGTATGAATCCTTTGAACAGGAGAGCAGCAGGATCACAGACAGTATGAAAGAGGCATGCAGGTATATTTTCCGAAAGGAAAATATGATGGTGAGCTACACAGGAAAAGAAAAAGAACCGTCCTTTATGGAGGATGCGGTGCGTAAATTCACAGCACGCATGTTTACCGGCGAATTGGCCAAAGAGGAGACAAAGATCCTGCCGGAGAAAAAGGAAGAAGGATTTGCTACGGCCGGCGGTGTCCAGTATGTCGCATGCGCAGGAAATTTTGCAGAACAGGGTTATGAATATACGGGAGCTTTAAATGTTCTCCAGGTAATCTTTTCCTATGAATATCTCTGGCTTAATATCCGTGTAAAGGGCGGAGCCTACGGATGCATGTGCAGTTTCATGCCTCAGGGAGACAGTATGTTTGTATCCTATCGGGACCCGAATCTCTTAGAAACTTACCAAGTCTATGAGAGTGCGGCTGATTTTGTGGAGCATTTCGATATCGATGACCGTGACATGGTAAAATATATCATCGGAACGATCAGCAACATGGATACTCCGCTGGAGCCGGATGATCTGGGAGAGAGAAGCTTCCAGGCTTATCTTCTAGGAAGGACAGAAGAAGAACTTCAGAAGTACAGAGACCAGGTGCTGTCCTGCAGTCAGGAGACGATCCATTCGCTGGCACCGTATGTGCGCTGTGTAGTGGATGCGGGAAATAACTGCACCATAGGAAATGAAGATAAACTGAGAGAAGCTAAGGATAAATTTAAAGAAATCAAACACGTATTTTAGGAAGGAATTTTATGAACACAGGAATGAAATCGGGATTTGTGACACTGATCGGCAGGCCAAATGTTGGGAAATCTACTCTGATGAACCAACTGATCGGACAAAAGATCGCGATCACCTCGAAAAAGCCCCAGACAACCAGGAACAGAATCCAGACAGTATTCACCGACGACAGGGGGCAGATTGTATTTTTGGATACTCCGGGGATCAACAGGGCAAAGAACAAGCTCGGCGACTATATGCTGAAAGTCGCCGAGAGGACTCTTAACGAAGTGGATCTTATTTTATGGCTGGTGGAGCCGACCACCTTTATCGGAGGCGGAGAGCGCTATATCATTGAACAGCTGGGCAAAGTAAAGACCCCGGTTATCCTGGTGATCAACAAGACAGACACGGTGAAAGACGAGGAGATTTTAAAAGCGATCACCACATACAAAGACGTATGTGAGTTTGCAGAGATCATACCGGTTTCCGCACTGAAGGGACAGAACACGGACGATGTCATAGACAGTATTTTTAAATACCTTCCGGAGGGGCCGATGTTTTTTGACGAAGATACGGTCACGGACCAGCCGGAGCGGCAGATCTGTGCGGAGCTGATCAGAGAAAAGGCACTGCGTCTTCTGGACCAGGAAATTCCCCATGGGATTGCGGTAGTCATTGATTCCATGAAAGAGAGAAGGCACGGACATATCATTGATATCGATGCGACGATCGTGTGCGAGAGAGATTCCCATAAAGGGATCATCATCGGAAAACAGGGCAGTATGTTAAAGAAGATAGGTAGCCAGGCACGGATAGAGATGGAAAACCTTTTGGATATCAAAGTGAATCTTCAGCTCTGGGTGAAAGTCAAAAAGGACTGGCGTGACAGTGACATGCTTCTCAAAAACTACGGGTACAACAAGAAAGAAGTATAAAATGGGTCAGGAGATCAAAGTAACCGGTCTGGTATTAAACGCCGGAAATATCGGAGAATTTGATAAGAGAGTCACGCTTCTCACAAAAGAGCGGGGAAGGATCACGGCGTTTGCAAGAGGGGCGAAAAAAGCCACCAGTCCATATGCCGCGGCCTGTCAGCCGTTGACATTCGGAGAGTTTTCCCTGTATGAAGGAAGGAGCTCCTTTAATCTTATGTGGGCGGATGTAGGCCATTATTTTGAAGGCATCAAGGAGGAGCTTCTTCTGGTCTCCTACGGCAGTTATTTTTGTGAATTTGCATCTTATCTTACAAGGGAAAACAATGATGAAAAAGAGATCCTGAAACTCCTTTACCTGAGTCTCAGGGCGCTTGAAAAAAAGACCATAGATCCGAAGCTCATACGCAGGGTGTACGAGATAAAACTCATGGCTCTCTACGGACAGGGAATGGAAGTCTTTTGCTGTACACAGTGCGGCAGCATAGAGGAGCTCAGTTACTTTGACAGCGGTGCGGGAGGGATTCTCTGCTCAAACTGCAGGAAATCCGGAGGAAGAGCGGTACATATATCCGGATCTGCGGTATATACGCTTCAGTTTATTTTAAGCAGTCCCCCGGAGAAGCTGTATACGTTCAGAGTTTCGAAGGAAGTTCTGAAGGAACTTGAGTCTGTCAGCGAGTCATTTTTAAAACAGTATGTCAGCCATCATTTCAAGTCGCTGGATTTTTTGGAACTGCTTTGACTTTTTTAGCATATCTCTTGAAAAAAGAGGGGTTACACGCTACAATAGAACAGATTATAGGAAATGAAGAAACGGTGAGGTAGAAACAATATGGAATTAACAATGGAGAAAATCGTAAATTTAGCAAAGGCCAGAGGTTTTGTGTACAGCGGATCTGAGATTTACGGCGGATTGGCAAATACATGGGATTACGGAAATCTTGGCGTGGAGCTTAAAAACAATGTAAAGAAAGCATGGTGGAAGAAATTTATTCAGGAAAGCCCGTACAATGTAGGTGTGGACTGCGCCATCCTGATGAATCCCCAGACCTGGGTTGCTTCCGGACATCTCGGCGGGTTTTCTGACCCTCTGATGGACTGTAAAGAGTGCCACGAACGTTTCCGCGCAGATAAGATTATCGAAGATTATATGGATGAACACGGCATGGAGATTGAGGGCGGCTCTGTGGATGGATGGACCAAAGAAGAGATGGTGGATTTTATCAATGATCACGACATCGTATGCCCGTCCTGCGGCAAGAAGAATTTTACGGATATCCGTGAATTCAACCTGATGTTCAAGACGTTCCAGGGTGTGACCGAGGATGCGAAAAATACAGTTTACCTGCGTCCCGAGACGGCTCAGGGTATTTTCGTAAACTTCAAAAATGTGCAGAGGACATCCAGAAAGAAGATCCCGTTCGGCATCGGACAGGTAGGGAAATCTTTCAGAAATGAGATTACTCCCGGAAACTTTACATTCCGTACAAGAGAGTTTGAACAAATGGAGCTGGAATTTTTCTGCGAGCCGGATACAGATCTTGAATGGTTTGCTTACTGGAAAGAATTCTGCATTAACTGGTTAAAGACACTTGGCATCACCGATGATCAGATGAGAGTCCGTGACCATGGAAAAGAAGAACTGTCTTTCTACTCCAAGGCAACTTCAGATATCGAATTTTTATTCCCATTCGGATGGGGAGAGCTGTGGGGCATAGCGGACCGTACAGACTATGATCTGACACAGCATCAGAATACTTCAGGGGAAGATTTGACCTACTTTGACGATGAAAAGAAAGAGCGCTACATTCCATATGTAATCGAGCCGTCTCTTGGAGCCGACCGTGTGACTCTTGCGTTCTTATGCGCCGCTTATGACGAAGAAGAACTGGAAGGCGGAGATAAACGTACCGTCCTTCATTTCCACCCGGCTATTGCACCGGTGAAGATCGGAGTGCTTCCGCTGTCCAAGAAATTGAGCGGGGGGGCAGGCAAGGTTTATGAGATGCTTGCAAAATACTACAACTGTGAGTATGATGAGCGCGGAAATATCGGAAAGAGATACAGAAGACAGGATGAGATCGGTACACCGTTCTGTGTGACATATGATTTCGACTCTGAAGAAGACGGCGCTGTGACCGTCAGAGACCGTGACACTATGGAACAGGAACGGGTGAAGATCGAAGATCTGAAAGAATATTTTGAAAAGAAGTTTGACTATTAAAATCTAACGTTTGAACCGGCCGGGCAGTTATCCGGCCGGTTTTTTATTTCATAGGATTAGGGTGTCAAAAGGTCATTGACCTTTGATATAAATTTGTACCTTGAAAATTTAACACGATATATCAATCCATCCGAACATTTGGTAAAATATAAATATCAAATATCGAGGTGA
>NZ_CAJSYK010000008.1:5000-124877 GCF_910574135.1 Anaerostipes faecis
GAGCCTGCCTTGGCGGCAACGGTACACTGGTCGGAGCCTCAGCCAATGTAGTTCTTTCAGGCATCAGTAAAAATGCAGGATATCCGATTACTTTCGGAAAATACTTTAAAATTGGTTTTCCTATGATGATACTGTCAGTATTTATATGCTCTGTTTTTCTGCTGATCCGGTTTTCATAATTATTTAACTACTGTTTTTATAGGAGGGGTTTTATATCTGCAGATCAAATAGCTGCAATCATTATTTTTGTTGTTACAATGGCTGCCATTATCACGAACAGGGTAAACAATACGCTGGCCGCTTTGGGATGATGCTTATGGTATCTGTCATCAAGACGTCCGCTATTATTGAATACATAGCGATCAAATCTGACAAGCTCGCCAAAGTCCGTGGCCCATCATGGTTGTTTTTATCATCATCACAGTAGTACTGTCCGGCCTGCTTGACAATGTCACTACAATTCTCCTTGTAGGACCTATGACTCTGGCTATTACAAATATATTGTAAGTTGATCCGGTGCCTTACATGCTCACACAAATCATGGCATCCAATGCCGGAGGTACAGCTACTTTGATCGGTTACCCGCCCAATATTATGATCGGTACGGCCACAAATCTAAACTTTATGGATTTTATCCGGAATACCGGGGCAGCGGTTGTTCTTAGCATGATCGTTTCAATTATCTGTTACCGGTTTATTTATAAAAAAAGCCTCACTGTGGATGAAAAGAATGTACAGAAAGTGATGCAGCCGGATGAACACAAATCCATCAAAGATAAACGCCTGATGAATTTAAACGGCGGAAATATGATCTTTACCATGCAGGCCAGTGGGGTCCATGCTGAACCTCTCTGGTGGATGGGCGCCTGTCTCGGAGGAAACAGCACTCTGATCGGTGCCTCTGCAAATGTGGTGCTGGCAGGCATCAGCAAAAATGCAGGCTATCCCATCTCCTTCGGGAAATATTTTATAGTGGGATTTCCAATTATGCTGATCTCCATTGCAGTTTGTTCCGTCTTTTTACTGATCAAATTCACATATTTTTTTAAATTAATTCCGCCGCGCTAAGAAATGCGCTTCACAGTATGTACTTTTTAAGGAGGATTTTTTATGAATGAAAACACAGTAACCAGCGATTTTATTAACATTAATCTGCGTCAGCTGGGCGCCACGTCAATCAAAGAATATAACAGCATAATGCACATAGCAGAATTTGACTTGGGAGACGGTCTGATCGTGTCCTATGTCTTTAATATCACCCGCCACAACAAATACTTTCTGCAGCGTGTTCAGCCCTATGCGATGATCCACGGAAAATTTGCCAGCGATCGTGAGATCCTCGAATTTATCCAGAGTGACTTAAAGCGTTTTGTGAACGCAAAGAACAGCAAGAACTTTGATACCTTCCTGATCATTTCGCATTTGGGACATCATGTCACAGAAAACATAGAAAAACTGTTTTTAAATTACAATGTAGACCCCGATAAACTTGAGGGAATACAGGAAAAAATGGAAGAGTCTTTGACAGATATTATTAACCTGTATCAGGCTTCGAAAAAAATCGACCTGAAAGAAGACGATTAAAAAGGAGGCTCCCTGTATTGTTAAGATACAGGAGAGCCCCTTCTTTTTTATTTGAGTCTTACTTTCAGCCTGACCGGCTGATGGTCCGTATAATGAAAATCATGATCCAAGACTTTCACCTGCTCCACCTGCACATTCGGCGAGACGATAAAGCCATCAATCACATAGACCTGTGAATCTTTCTCATAGGCTTTGTTCAGGAGACGGCATGTAGGGTATGAATCATCTACTGCAAATTTAAAGCCCTCCGGAAGAATCTCATTTCCGATAGCTCCGGGAGACCAGTCTTCTTTATTGCGGATCGGATACTTGGTGATCCCCTCAAAAGTCTGGTTAAAATCTCCTCCTGCGATCACATAGTTCCCTTTCTTATATTCTTCTTCCAATACGTTCAGAAGCATTTTGCTCTGGGCTTCTTTTCCTTCTCCGGAATCATAGGCTTCCAGATGCAGATTGATCAGCACAAGCTCCGCCCCTGATCCTTTGACCGGCAGCCTGGTCTTTAAAAGGCACCGTTTCAGATTGCATGTTTTAAGAGGCCATGAAAAAGATTCCGGCAAAGCAATCCTTTCGGCTTTGTTGACCCTGGTGTCCGTCAGCGTCAGAAGACCACTCTCCACATGTCCGATGGTTGGCCATGGATACGGAGCGTAAGCCACTTTAAAGTTATAGGCAAACATTCCGCCCAGTCCCAGCATAGCCTCATAATACTTTTTCTGGTCAGTGGAATAAGAGCGTTTGGAATCCAGATCCACTTCCTGCAGAAAATAAGCGTCCGCTTTGTGTTCCTTCAGCATGCCCACGATCCCTGCAAGATTTTCCTCCACCTGAATCTTGCTGTCCGGTCTCACTTTTGTACCTCCGTCCATAAAGAAGTCTTCGTCCTTTCCGAGGCCGGCGTATCCGGTATTCAGGCTGACCACGGTAAATGGATCTTCTCTGGAAATCTCTCTGGTTCCCTCTGATTTCTTTATACTTTCTGTCTTTTGGGGCCGGTATTCCATGACCGTGACAAAGATCAGCAATCCTGTAAACACAAAAACGACTGCAGTGATCACCACTGCCATGATTTTAGCTGCTTTTTTCAGCATCTTCATAAGCCTCAGTCCTTTCTATTATTCCAGGTACAGTCCAACCGGGCAGTGGTCAGAACCATAAATATCTGTATGAATGACTGCCTCTGCCAGGCGTTCTTCAAGGTCCCCGGAAACACAGAAGTAATCAATGCGCCATCCCGCATTCTTCTCCCTTGCTCTGAACCGATATGACCACCAGCTGTATGCCTCGGTCACATCCGGGTAAAAATAGCGGAATGTATCAATAAATCCGGCTTCTAAGAGTTTGGTGAATTTTTCCCTCTCTTCATCTGTAAATCCCGCATTTCTCCTGTTTGTCTTTGGATTTTTCAGATCAATCTCCGTGTGCGCCACATTCAGGTCGCCGCAGAGGATAACCGGCTTGTCCTCTTCAAGTTTGAGCAGATACTCTCTGAAATTTTCTTCCCAGTCCATCCGGTATGATAATCTGGCAAGCTCACTCTGGGAATTCGGGGTATAGCAGGTCACCAGGAAATAATCATCGAACTCCAAAGTGATCACTCGCCCCTCGTGGTCAAACCCGTCGACACCGATTCCATTTTTTACAGACAAAGGCCTGATCTTTGTAAATACTGCCGTCCCCGAATATCCTTTTTTTTCTGCGTAATTCCAATATTGGTAATAATCCGGAAGTTCCAGATCGATCTGGCCCTCCTGGAGCTTCGTCTCCTGGATGCAGAAGATATCTGCATCCAACTGCCCCATTACATCTAAAAATCCTTTCTTCACGCAGGCTCTCAGCCCGTTTACATTCCAAGATACCAACTGGATCATAGTCTTTCTCCTTCTGTTACAATATACTGGGATTTATGACACAAAAAAATCCTGTAACCTCAGTATAACACCTTGATTACAGGATTTTAACCTTTATTGTATATCTACAACAATCTTTTTGTCGCCTTTATCAACGGAAGCCTTGACCACAGTCCGGATCGCCTTTGCAATCCTTCCCTGCTTGCCAATGACTTTTCCCATATCACCTGGGGCAACATGTAATTCCAAGATTAAAGCATCTTCAGTCTCACGCTCGATTACTGTTACTTCGTCCGGTTGATCTACGAGGGCTTTTGCAATCACTTCTAACAAATGTTTCATGCGTTTTGCCTCCTAACTATTTTTCAATTCCAGCAACTTTAAGTAATCTTGCAACAGTATCTGTCGGCTGTGCACCCTGAGATAACCATTTCTTTGCAGCGTCTTCGTCGAATTTGATCACACTTGGATCCTGATTCGGATCGTAAGTACCGATTTCTTCGATGAATTTTCCGTCTCTCGGAGATCTGGAATCTGCTACAACCACTCTATAAAAAGGAGACTTTTTCTGTCCCATTCTTTTTAATCTCATCTTTACTGCCATCTGTTTCACCTCCATAAATTTTAATTGTTAAAAATATCTATAACAAAGCGTTAAAAAGGAAATTTAAATCTGCCTTTTTTTCCGCTCTTGCCACCAAACATACCAGACATCTGCTTCATCATCTTCTTCTGGTTCTGGAACTGTTTGCAAAGCTTGTTGACTTCTGAGATCGGCACCCCGGCACCGTCGGCAATCCTTTTCCTTCTGGAAGGATTGATGATCTCCGGCGTGGCCCGCTCTTCCTTCGTCATCGAATAAATGATCGATGCGGTCCGGTCCATCATACTGTCATCCAGGTCTGCACCCTTTAACTGATTCCCAAGTCCCGGGATCATGGACAGCATGTCGGCAAGTCCTCCCATCTTCTTTACCTGCTCCATCTGTTCTAAAAAGTCGTCAAAGGTAAAGGAAGCTTTTCTGAGCTTTTGCTGCATCTCCAGCGCCTTTTCCTCATCCACGGTAGCTTCAGCCTTCTCGATCAGAGTCAGCACATCTCCCATGCCAAGAATCCGGCTCGTCATGCGGTCGGGATAGAACTGCTGAAGATCATCCAGCTTCTCTCCCATACCAATATATAAAATCGGTTTCCCTGTGACAGAACGGATCGATAATGCCGCTCCTCCTCTGGTATCGCCGTCCATCTTTGTAAGGATGACACCGTCGACTCCGACTTTTTCATTGAAATCTTTTGCCACATTGACCGCATCCTGTCCGGTCATGGCATCTACTACGAGAATGGTCTGATGCACATCGACGGCCTGTTTGATGGCAATCAGTTCTGTCATCATGTCCTCATCGATATGTAAGCGGCCCGCTGTATCCAGAATGACAATGTTGTTGCCATTCTTCGCCGCGTGCTCAATGGATGCCTTTGCGATATCCACAGGGTTCATCTTATCTCCCATGGAAAATACCGGGACACCTTGTTTTTCTCCATTGACTTGAAGCTGTTTGATCGCTGCCGGACGGTAGACATCACAGGCCACCAGTAACGGACGTTTTCCCTTCTGCTTATACTTTCCGGCGATCTTAGCCGTGGTAGTCGTTTTACCCGCACCCTGGAGACCTGCCATCAGAATAACTGTGATTTCATTGCCGGGTTTCAACTGAATCTCTGTGGTCGTGGACCCCATCAGGGCCTCCATCTCTTCTTTTACTATCTTAATGACCATCTGTCCCGGATTCAGTCCGTTTAGTACGTCCTGCCCAACAGCACGGTCCTGAACAGCTTTAATAAATGTTTTAACAACTTTAAAGTTGACATCAGCCTCTAAAAGCGCCCGCTTGACTTCTTTCATCGCTGCCTTTACATCGTTCTCTGTCAGTCGTCCCTTGCTTCTCAAATTTTTAAATACGTTTTGAAGTTTCTCAGATAAACTTTCAAATGCCATAACATCCTCCTGAATCCGACGCAGACACCGGCGATCTGTTACAAATCTTCCAGAATCCCGTTGGATACCTGCTCTATCTTTCTGATCTCTGTTTTCATCTGCTGCTGATCCTCTGCATCTAAAATGCTCTTGGCCAGAAGATGAATCTCACTTACTTTTTCTTTCGTCCTCAAAAACTTTTCCACAAGGTGCAGCTTTCTCTCATATCCGGCGAGAATCTTATTGCAGCGCCTGATCATATCATAGGCAGCCTGTCTCGTAATTCCGTGTTCTCCCGCAATCTCGCTGGGAGACAAATCGTTCAGTACATGGTCTTCGTATATTTCCTTTTGATGTTCTGTCAGAAGCTCTCCATAAAAATCGTATAAGAGTGTCTGTTCTACAATCCGTTCCATGCTGCCTCTCCTGTAAAGTGTTTTTCCTTTACCGAGATATAGTGTATCGGATATCTTTCTGTTTGTCAAGTATTTTTCCTTGCACATTTTACTGTTCTGTGGAAATATCACTTGAAAAAGTTTCACTTTCCTGTAAAATAGAAAAAAGACGATCCCAAACGAATTTTAAATAAGAAAGGTTTATTTCTATGATACAAGCAATCAATGTGACACTGCGCCTTGGAAAACGCGCATTATTTGAAGATGTAAACATTAAATTTACAGAGGGCAACTGTTATGGCCTGATCGGAGCCAACGGAGCGGGCAAATCAACTTTTTTAAAAATCCTGTCCGGTGAACTGGAGCCGTCTCAGGGTGAAGTAGCCATCACAGACGGCCAGAGGCTGTCCGTATTAAAACAGGATCACTACCAGTATGATGAATACACGGTGCTGGATGCTGTGATGCTGGGGAATACGCGGCTTTATGAGATTATGAAAGAAAAAGATGCGATCTATGCCAAAGAGGATTTTACAGAGGAAGACGGCATCAAGGCCAGCGAACTGGAAGCTGAATTTGCCGATATGAACGGCTGGGAAGCCGAATCCGATGCTGCAACGCTCCTGAACGGACTCGGTATTGACAATGATCTCCACTATGCAAAGATGTCTGAGTTAAACGGTTCTCAGAAGGTTAAAGTACTCTTGGCCCAGGCTTTGTTCGGCAATCCGGACATCCTGCTGCTGGATGAGCCCACCAACCATTTGGATCTGGAAGCCATCCGCTGGCTGGAAGATTTCCTCATCGACTTTGACAACACCGTTATCGTTGTATCCCATGACCGCTACTTTTTAAATAAGGTATGTACCCATATCGCTGATATCGACTATGCAAAGATCCAGCTCTACACTGGAAACTATGATTTTTGGTATGAGTCCAGCCAGCTGATCTCCAAACAGATGAAAGATGCCAACAAGAAAAAAGAAGAAAAGATCAAAGAACTGCAGGATTTCATTGCAAGATTCAGTGCTAACGCTTCCAAATCCAAGCAGGCCACATCCAGAAAGAAAGCACTGGATAAGATCCAGCTGGACGAGATCAAGCCATCCAGCAGAAAATACCCTTATATCAATTTCAAACCAATCCGCGATATCGGAAACGATGCCCTCTCTGTAGAAGGACTTTCCAAGACAATCGATGGTGTGAAAGTCCTTGATAATGTCTCTTTCACTATGAATCCAGAGGATAAGATCGCTTTTGTAGGCCCGAATACACTGGCTACCACAACCTTCTTCCGTATTATTGCCGGGGAACTGGAGCCAGATAAGGGGACATATAAATGGGGTGTCACGACTTCCCAGTCCTATTTTCCTAAGGACAACACAAAGGATTTCAGTGAAGATATGTCCATCGCAGAGTGGCTCAGCCAGTACTCTGAGGACAAGGATGTCACCTTTGTCCGCGGTTTCCTCGGGCGTATGCTTTTCTCGGGTGAAGAAGCCTTAAAGAAAGTTTCTGTTTTATCCGGAGGAGAAAAGGTCCGCTGTATGCTGTCTAAACTCATGATCAGCGGAGCCAACATCCTCATTTTAGATGAGCCGACCAACCACCTGGATATGGAATCCATTACTGCCCTGAATGAAGGGCTCCACAAGTTTACCGGAGGGCTGTTGTTCAGTTCACAGGATCATCAGTTTGTACAGACCACGGCCAACCGTATCATTGAGTTCACGGACAGCGGCATGATCGACTTCCTCGGAACCTATGATGAATATCTGGAAAATGATGAGTCTGCAAGAAAACGCCAGGTCGCAAACTACGACGAAGAAAACTAAATAAATTCAGAAAGAGCAGGCATCCTTTATTGGTGCCTGCTCTTTTTCAGCGTTTCTGCTTCATCTCGGCCATGTCTCCGAAGATAGGTGTCGCTTTTCCGAATCCGCCGGATATATCCATGATCTGCCCGGTAGTGTAGGCAGACTCATCACCGGCAAAATACACAACTGCCGCAGCGATCTCCTCCGGTTTTCCCATTCTCCGGATCGGCGTGTGTTTTAAGAAGAATTCTCTGAACTCATCGCTCAGATGATCCTGCACTGCATCAGTCGCCGTCATGCCGGGCAGAACAGCATTGCAACGAATATTGTGCCTTGCCTCCTGGACCGCAATCAATTTGGTGAGATAATTGATCGCCGCTTTGCTGGTTCCATAGGCAACCTGAGAGATATCCGGTACCAATCCGCCTACGGAAGAAATATTGATGATACTGCCTCTCCCCTGTGCTTCCATGTGTTTTATGGCTGCCTGGGAAGCCGCAAACACACTGGTCAGATTCGTATTGACGATCTGAAGGAAGTCTATGCAGTCCGTATGGCCGATATCCATGTCTTTCTTCGGATCTGAAGTGCCGAAATTGTTTACAAGCACATCGATACGCCCTTCCTTATTGACCACTTCCTCAATCATACTGTCGTAAGTCTCCGGTTCATAGGCATCATTATACACATACCTTACTCGAAAGCCCTTCTGATTCAGCTCATCCGCTCTCTGCCCCGCTCGTTCCAGGTTTCTGGCCCCCATATATACAATGGCACCTTCTTCGGCACACGCTTTCGTTATCGCCAGACCAATCCCCCTCGTTGAAGCTGTAATCAAGATTACTTTATCTTTTAATCTCATACCTCTGATCTCCTTTCTTATTTATTAATTATTTCCTTCTTCCACAAAAAAATGCCGCAGGATAACTTTTCATAAAAGCTAGCCTGCGGTATAAATTCTTCTGCTTATGCGTACTGTACTTTCAGAGCAACATTCTCGTAGCTGATCTTAATAATATTTAATATGCTCATCACTACTGTGGTGCACACATCCACAATGTACTTGATATCATCTGCCACGCTGTGTTCACCGCGCATATATTCTGCATGGATGTTCTGAATGAATTCAGACAAACCTTTTGTAGAACTCAACGGAACAATCTTGTCTTTGCGCTCCATAGCTTCTTCTGTGGAGAGATACTCTTTGAGTCCGTGTTTTAAATCCCTCTCATAAATACAGTGGTCCTTTACATTGCCCTCGTAGGTGCTGTTGTGGGGATACGTAAAGTAATCAGCAATATAATGAATAATCACTCCCAACTTTGCGCAGCGGCGCATGTTCATCCCCTTCAGTGTATCATAGTCTGATACAAAGTCATCAAGTTGATTCTCTATTTTATCATATGTTATGTCAAAAGTATGCGGTGTTGTCAAAAAGGATGGTCTGCAGTCCGGCCAGATACTCCCGACATAAAACGGTAACTTATAGTCAAAAACTTCTTCCAGTCTCAGTGAATCCATAATTTGTCCAGCCAATGAAATATGTGATTTTTTTCTCATTCGATCTCCTTAAAGAACTTGACATGTAACTCTGATTCTAATCTTATTATATCCAGTTTTCTAGAAAAATCAACTGAATTACTCTTTATATTCCTTAAGAATTTCTAAAATGTCATGAATTGAAAATCCTCTTCTGGCAAAGAAAGCCAGATTCTTCTGGAAATTTTCCTCTGTTACCGGTCCTTTCTGCCGAATCCTTTTTTTAATCTGTGTTCTCAGAACATCTGACTCTGAGGCAGCAGACTCTTCCCAGATCTGTTCAAACAATTCCGGCCTTATGCCCTTCTTGGACAATTCCTGTCTGAGCTTCAGACGGCTCTTTGAAGATCCCCGGTACTCGATATAATTTCTCACATAGGCTTCGTCGTCTATATAGCGGTATCCTTCCACATAGGAGATCGCTCCTTCTATACAGGAATCAGGCAGTTCCAGACGCCTAAGTCGCATCCTGATCTCCTCCTTTGTCCGGTCAGAGACCTTTAAAAGATTTATCGCCTTTAATTTGGCCCGGCTTAGGAGCATGCTGTCCAGTTCATTCTTCTGTACATCGGACAGTTCCATGTCTTCTTTCAGACCAAGTCGCCTGACTTCCCCTGCATACAAAAGACAATATCGTTCATCCTCCAGATAGAGTCTGATCTGCTTTTTCCCTACCGGCTCCAGCATCGTCACTCTCATATCTGATGCTTACTGATGATTTGTCTCCGACTTTTCTTCTGCCGGTGCGTCGTCCTCTGTTCCCGCTTCCAGTCCGTATTCCCTGCGGACTGCCGCCTCCACTTCCTGGGCTACTTCCGGATGTTCTTTTAAGTATGTCTTGGCATTCTCTCTTCCCTGTCCGATCTTTTCTCCCTGATATGCATACCATGCACCGCTCTTTTTGATCACATCTACGCCGGCCGCCAGATCCAGGATATCTCCTTCTTTAGAGATTCCTTCACCGAACATGATATCGAACTCCGCCTGCTTAAACGGCGGTGCAACTTTATTCTTTACGACTTTGATACGGGTGCGGTTTCCGACCATGTCCCCGGCCTGCTTCAGTGTCTCGATACGCCGCACGTCCATACGGATAGAAGAATAAAACTTCAGAGCACGCCCTCCGGTAGTTGTCTCAGGATTCCCGAACATGACTCCTACTTTTTCTCTCAGCTGGTTGATGAAAATAACGGTACAGTTGGACTTGCTGATGATAGCCGTCAGTTTTCTCAAAGCCTGTGACATGAGCCTTGCCTGGAGACCCACATGGGAATCTCCCATATCTCCGTCGATCTCTGCCTTTGGCACCAGTGCTGCGACAGAATCGACGATAATGATATCCACGGCACCGGAACGAACCATGGTCTCGGCGATCTCAAGTCCCTGCTCCCCGGTATCCGGCTGAGAAATATAGAGGTTGTCCACATCCACTCCAATGTTCTGAGCATAGACCGGGTCCAGAGCATGCTCTGCATCTATAAACCCGGCAATGCCTCCTCTCTTCTGTACTTCTGCAACCATATGTAATGCGACCGTTGTCTTACCGCTTGACTCCGGACCATAAATCTCGATCACCCTTCCCTTCGGAATTCCTCCGACTCCGAGAGCGATATCCAGGCTCAGAGATCCTGTCGGTGTAGTCTCGATGCTCATATCCGCCTGGTATTCTCCAAGTTTCATCACGGCTCCTTTGCCGTAATCTTTCTCTATCTTCGTGAGAGCTGCATCCAATGCTTTTAACTTCTCTGTCTGTTGCATCTGTATTCTCCTTTTATCTTATTATGAACTGTTTTTGATTATATCATAGCACAAAGAGAAAAACAAGTGTTCGTCGAATATTTGTTCGTACTTGTTTTTCTCCTTTATTTTAACATATTTTTATATATTTTACAATCACTCTGACAGTGCTTTCCGGATCATTGTCAGTGCCCGGCACACAGAAACTTCTCTGATCTTGGCGCGGTTTCCTCTCAGATCATACTTCTTCACAACTGTGTTGCCGCGTCTGCTGACTCCGATATAGACCAGCCCCGGTTTTTTCGTTTCTGTCTCTCCCCCGGGACCTGCAAGTCCGGTGATCCCCACACCAATATCTGCGCCTGAAGTCTTTAAAACACCTTCTGCCATCTCTCTTGCCGTTTCCTCTGAGACAGCGCCGCAGGCCTTCAAAGTTTCTTCTTTTACACCAAGGTACTTCATTTTAGCCTCATTGGAGTAGGTGATAAAGCTCTCATCCAATACATTTGACGCCCCCGGAACATTGATCAGCCTTCCGGCAAGCAGGCCGCCGGTACAGGACTCGGCACAGGCGATCTTATCACCCTTGCGCTCAAGCATCTTTACGACCACTTCCTCCAGTGTTTCGTCTTCCTCAATGGTATAAATTTTGTTTCCAAATCTTGATTTCAGTTCTTCCACCATAGGCATGACAAGCTCTTTTGCCTCATCCTCAGAGTCAGCCTTGGCCGTCACCCTTAAATGCACTTCCCCTAACTTTGCATACGGTGCCACCGTTGGATTGCTCTGTTCATCAATCAGGTCCATGATCTGGGTTTCCACATAACTTTCTCCCAGACAGTCGATCTTGACAACCTTGGAATATAAAATACCAGGCTGAAGTTCAGAAAGAATCGGTTCTACCTGCTCATGAAACATCGGGATCAGCTCGCTTGGAGGTCCCGGAAGCAGGATGATCTTCTTATCTTCTGGTCCGTTGATCACCATACCGGGCGCAGTACCGTTTTTGTTGTATAAAACAGTACAGTCTTCCGGCACCATGGCCTGTTTTAAATTGTTTTCCGTCATCGGACGTTTGATGCTCGTAAAGTAGGAAGTGAGGCGTTCCTTCGCCTCTGCGTCTTCCACAAGCTCCTGACCGCAGGCTTTTGCCGCGATCTCTTTTGTCAGGTCATCCTTCGTAGGCCCGAGTCCGCCTGACAAGATCAGGATATCCGACCGTTTCATTCCTGTCTGAATCACTTCTTCCACCCGCTTTGGATTGTCACCCACAGTGGTCTCAAAAAAAACGCTTGTCCCAAGGGCGGCTAAGCGTTCTGACAGATAGGCAGCATTGGTGTTGACAATGTTGCCTAATAATATTTCTGTTCCCACACAAATAATTTCTGCTGTCATAATTGTCTCCTTCTATTTCAAGACATTCTTGTTTTTTAATAAATAATCCAATAATGATATAATGGTCAACACAAGCGAAATGTATACTAAAATATTTTCAATAAGCACCGCTGTGCCTGTTCCCAGGTCGATGATCAGCATAATGATCATAAACATCTGAAAATTGGTCTTGAACTTACCCCAATAGCTGGCTGCGATCACCACACCGTTGTCTGATGCGATCAGCCGGAAACCGCTGATAATAAATTCTCTGGCGATAATAATGATCGCGATCCATGATGCCAGGCGGTTCATGCCCACGAGAGCGATCATGGCAGAGCAGACTAGAAGCTTATCTGCCAAAGGGTCCATAAATTTTCCAAAATTAGTCACAAGATTGTACTTCCTCGCGATATGTCCGTCCAGAAAGTCAGTGAGGCTTGCAATGATAAAAATGGCCACGGCAATCCACTTGCTGATCTCACCAAACGGTTCCGACAGCAGTACAAAAATAAAAATCGGTATCATCAATACTCTCAATATCGTTAGTTTATTGGGTAAATTCATAGTCCATCTCTCCTATCAAATCGTACTCATTTCCTTTGGTAATTTTCACATAAACATAGTCTCCGGTCAGCAGTTCTTCCGGTGAAGTCACAAAGACACATCCGTCCACTTTTGGTGCATCCATATAGCTGCGGCCCACATACACATCGTCCTCAAACAGATATCCTTCGATCAGTACCCTGATAGTTTTTCCAACCATCCCTTGAGTATGTTCGCAGGAAATCTGCTGCTGAAGGGCCATCAGTTCATCCCTTCTGGCTTCCTTCACCTCTTCTTCTATCTGCCCTTCAAATTCTGCTGCCTTTGTATCCTCCTCCGGAGAATAAGTAAAGACTCCCAGGCGCTCAAAGCGCTGCTGCCTCACAAACCCCTTCAGTTCTTCGTGCTGTTCTTCT
Organism: Anaerostipes faecis; assembly: GCF_910574135.1. Lineage (NCBI taxonomy): Bacteria > Bacillati > Bacillota > Clostridia > Lachnospirales > Lachnospiraceae > Anaerostipes > Anaerostipes faecis. The sequence goes on from NZ_CAJSYK010000008.1 coordinate 18,233, forward strand.
GTCTCGCCCGGAAAACCGGTGATAAGCGTTGTACGAATCGCAATGTCCGGTATTTCATTCCTAAGCTTCTCGATGATCGTTTCGATGTCCTTCTTAGATGTCCTGCGGCCCATCCGCTTTAAAATCCCGTCACTGCAGTGCTGAATCGGCATATCGATATAGTTTGCAATCTTTTCTTCTTCCTTTATCGTCCGGATCAGCTCATCGGTGATCTCCTCGGGATAACAGTACAGCAGGCGTATCCATTTTATTCCCTCGATCTTACAAAGTTCTCTCAGCAGAACGGGAAGCTCCTTTTTACCGGTAAGATCGTTTCCGTACAGCGTCGTCTCCTGAGCTACCAGGACCAGCTCTGTCACACCGGATGCTGCCAGCTCCCGAGCGCTCTTTAACAGTTCCTTCATCGGAACACTCCGAAACCTCCCCCGGATCTTCGGAATGATACAGTAGCTGCACCTCTTGTCACATCCCTCGGCAATCTTTAAATAAGCCATATGACTTCCGGTCGTGACCAGACGCCGGTGTCCGGAATTATCCGGAAGATAATTGATGCTCTCATAATGTACATAGCCATTGCCCGCAAGAGCCTCATCCACTGCCTCGACAATAGAATCGTAACTGGTAGTCCCGAGCACCGCATCGATTTCCGGAATCTCCTCCAGGATTTCGTCTTTATAGCGCTCAGACAGACATCCTGTGACCACGAGTGCTTTCAGATTCCGTTCTTTATAAGCTGCCATCTCAAGGATCGTATTAATGCTCTCTTCTTTGGCGTCATGAATGAAACAGCATGTGTTGATGACGATCACATCCGCCTCTTCCTCGTCGTTCGTTAAAGTGTGTCCTCTCTCTGTGAGCAGTCCCAGCATCACCTCACTGTCTACAAGATTTTTATCACATCCAAGAGAAATAAAAAGTATTTTCATTTGTTATTCTCCAAACAATTTTTTTGACTGTACGCAGTTTTTCATCAGCATAGCGATCGTCATCGGTCCCACGCCTCCCGGCACCGGAGTGATCGCAGATGTCTTTTCCTTCACTGCGTCAAAATCCACGTCCCCGCACAGCTTGTTATTTTCATTTCTGTGGATACCCACATCGATGATGACAGCCCCTTCTTTGACATAGGATGCATCAATGAATTTAGGCCTTCCGACAGCTACTACCAGGATATCCGCGCGGCTGCATACTTCCCGCAGATTCCTCGTCCTGGAATGGCAGACGGTCACTGTGCCGTTTTCTCTGAGCAGAAGCATAGACATAGGTTTTCCCACAATATTGCTCCTGCCCACGACGACACATTCTTTTCCGCCGATCTCCACACCAGAGCGTTTTAAAAGTTCAATGATCCCGGCCGGAGTGCACGGAAGGAATCCGTCATTGCCGATCACCATGTTTCCCACGCTGACCGGATGGAATCCGTCTACATCCTTCTTCGGATCAATGGCATGGATCACCGCATCTTCATCCATATGCGGCGGCAGAGGGAGCTGGACTAAAATTCCGTTGATCTTTGGATCTTTGTTGCACTTTTCCACCAGATCAAGCAATTCCTGCTGGGTGGAATCTTCCGGTATCTCGTAGGATACAGAAGTAATCCCAATATATTCGCATGCTTTTTTCTTATTCCTCACATAGACAGAGGATGCAGGATCTTCTCCTACCTGGATCACCGCCAGGGCAATCTCTTTTCCCTCTGCTTTCATGGCAGCCACTTCCTGCTTTAATTCGTCTTTGATCTCCGCTGAGATCTTTTTTCCATCTATTATCTGTGTCATGTATGTTCTCCCTCTCGTCATTTCTAGAATAAACCGGTGATGGCACCGTCTTCGTTTACGTCAATGCCTTCCGCCGCCGGCTTTTTCGGAAGCCCCGGCATGGTCATGATATCTCCGGTCAGCGCTACAACAAATCCGGCTCCTGCGTTTACATAGATTTCGCGGATCGTAATATCAAAATTCTCCGGACGGCCAAGCTTCTTCGGATCATCAGATAAAGAATACTGGTTTTTCGCCATGCAGACCGGAAGATTTCCGTAGCCAAGTTCCGTAAGCTGCTTTTTCTGTCTGACTGCCGCCGGTGCATAGACGACATGATCCGCGCCGTAAATCTTTGTGGCGATGGTCTCGATCTTTTCTTCGATGGTCGTATCCTCGTATGAATACAGCGGGTGGTACTCGCTTTTTTTCGTCTCTAACGTCCTGAGGACTGCCTTTCCAAGCTCGATGCCGCCGTCTCCGCCTTTTTCCCACACCTCTGACAGGGCAAAATCACAGTCTCTCTCCTGGCAGAAATGTTTGATAAAGTCCAGCTCAGCCTCAGTGTCCGTGACAAACCGGTTCAGTGTGACAACCACAGGGACCCCGTACTGCTTCAGGTTGGAGATATGCTTTTCCAGATTTACGATTCCTCTGCTCAGGGCGTCGATGTCTTCCCTGCCCAGATCTTCTTTGGAAATGCCGCCGTTATATTTAAGAGCCCTGACCGTAGCCACCAGAACAACCGCATCCGGAGCAAGTCCTGCCATCGGACATTTGATATCCAAAAACTTCTCAGCTCCAAGGTCCGCTCCGAAGCCTGCTTCCGTGACAGTGATGTCGGAAAGCTTTAAAGCCATCTTCGTAGCCTGGACGCTGTTGCAGCCGTGAGCGATATTGGCAAAAGGACCGCCGTGTACAAAGGCCGGCGTATGTTCCAGCGTCTGGATCAGGTTCGGCTTTAAGGCATCCTTTAAAAGGGCCGCCATGGCTCCCACAGCGTTTAAATCCGCTGCTGTCACAGGTTCTTTATTCATATTATAGGCAACAATGATCTTGCCTAAACGTTTCTTCAGATCTTCCATGTCGTTTGCAAGACAGAGAATTGCCATGATCTCAGAGGCCACCGTGATCACAAAATGGTCCTCACGGACAACGCCGTCCACTTTTCTTCCCAGTCCCACGACAATATTTCTCAGTGCCCTGTCATTCATGTCCAGGCATCGTTTCCAGACGATGTCTCTCGTATCGATCCTCAGTGCATTTCCCTGCTGGATATGGTTGTCAATCATAGCCGCCAAAAGATTATTTGCGGAAGTGATAGCATGAAAATCACCAGTAAAGTGAAGGTTTAAATCTTCCATAGGCACTACCTGAGCATATCCGCCCCCGGCAGCTCCTCCTTTGATCCCAAAGCACGGTCCAAGAGAAGGTTCTCTTAACGCAGCCACCGTTTTCTTTCCGAGCTTTGTGAGGCCCTGCGCGAGACCGATGCTGGTCGTGGTTTTTCCTTCTCCTGCCGGAGTCGGATTGATAGCCGTCACAAGCACAAGCTTCCCGTCCCCGCGATCCCTGATTTCGTTCATGAATCCGGAAGACAGCTTCGCTTTATATTTGCCGTACAGCTCAAGATCGTCTTCACTGATCCCAAGAGACGCCGCTACTTCCTTGATTGGCTGTAACTCTGCTTCCTGTGCAATCTGAATATCTGTTTTCATTGGTTGAATTCCTTTCTTCTATAAATATTCTTCTTTATATTGTTCAAATTCTTCCTGGCTCATGAGAACCTTGCGGGGCTTTGTACCTTCCTCTTCTCCGACGATCCCGGCTTCACAGAGCTGGTCCATCAGCCTCGCCGCCCTGTTGAAACCGATCTTAAAAATCCTCTGAAGGCCTGCAATGGATGCTTTGTCCTTATCTATGATAAATTTGGCCGCATCTTCAAAATATTCATCTCTGTCTGCCGAAACAGATGCCTTTACACTGGCCGTTTCGATCTTTTCTTTGATCTCACTGCCGTAGTCATCTTCAATGTTCTGGCTCTTTAAGAAGTCTACGACACGTCCCACTTCCTCATCGCTTATAAACGCTCCCTGAACCCGGACCGGCTTCTGGTATCCTGCCGGATAAAAGAGCATATCTCCTTTGCCTAAGAGCTTCTCCGCTCCGTTCATGTCGATGATCGTACGGGAATCCACCCCGGAGGACACAGAAAATGCGATCCTCGAAGGGACATTGGCCTTGATCAGTCCTGTGATGACATTGACAGACGGTCTCTGGGTGGCGATGATCAGATGAATACCTGCGGCTCTGGCAAGCTGGGAAAGCCTTACGATCGCATCCTCTACCTCACCCGGCGCAACCATCATAAGATCCGCAAGCTCGTCCACAATAATGACGATCTGAGGCAGCGGCTGGAAGTCCTCGCCCTCCATTCCCTTTTCCTTCATCTCTTTTACTTTTTCATTATATCCGGTCAGGTTCCTTACATTGACATCCGCAAACTTCTTATAGCGGTCTCCCATCTCCATAACCGCCCAGTTAAGTGCGCTGGATGCCTGCTTCGGATCTGTGACCACTGGGATGAGAAGATGTGGGATTCCCTGATATGTACTTAGCTCCACGACTTTCGGATCGATCATGATCAGCTTCACATCGTTGGGGCTTGCTTTATATAAAATACTCATGATCAGCGTATTGATACACACTGATTTTCCGGAACCTGTGGCACCTGCAATCAAAAGGTGAGGCATCTTTGCAATGTCTGAGATAATCACCTTTCCGGCCAGATTCTTTCCTACCGCAAACGCGATGTTGGAAGAGAACCGTTTAAAGTCATTATTTTCAATCAGATCCCGGAACATGACCACCTGATTGGTCTTATTAGGCACCTCGATGCCCACTGCCGCCTTGCCCGGGATCGGAGCTTCGATCCGTATGTCCGGGGCTGCCAGATTCAGTTTAATATCGTCGGAAAGCCCGACGATCTTGCTGACCTTCACTCCCTGCTCCGGCTGAAGTTCAAACCGGGTAACAGAAGGCCCGCAGCTGATATCTGTAATCGTCACGTTGACGCCGAAGTTTCTCAACGTCTGCTCCAGTTTCAGGGCTGTCTTTTTAAGTTCTGCCTGGCTGTTTCCTCCTGCCTTCTTTCCCTTTTTCAGCAGAGTCACCGGCGGAAACACATAATCCCCCTCCTCAAGCGCAGAAGGATGTATGGAGATCTCCGGCATAGGTTCGGGCTCTGACTTCTCTCTGTTCACAAAAGATCTTTTGCTTGGCTTCAGTTCCGGCTCCTCCGGCAGAACCTCCTCATCGGCCTGTCCGATCATCTCATCTAAATCAAACGGCTTCTCCGGTTCTTTTGCCGGTTCTTCCGGCATCAGGGTCAGGTCATCCAGTACTTGTGACTGTTTCTCCCTCCTTTTCAGCTTTAAGTCGGGGAGTTTTGGAGTCTTGATCCTGGATGTCTGCCTGTCCTCTTTTTCCTTTGTCTTTCTCTTTTCAGCTGTTTTCGTCTTCTTTCCTGAAGTCCGTTCGGGTACGAAAAATGCTGCCACACGCTTTACAAAGGAGAGTAGTGATCTCTCGGTGATCAGTATCATAGAAATTGCTGTCAAAAAAAACACGACAACATAACTGCCTGCCAGTCCCAGCTCCTTATACAGAAAACTAGCGATGACACCTCCGACCACGCCGCCTCCCGCATGATGTTCCGATCCGTACCGATATAGCACTCCTGCATCAGACATACGGATGTCTGTCGCCATCTGCCATATCGCCGCAGTCATGCACAGGAGCAGAACAATAAAAAAAGACTTCTTTACCGAGATGCTGCTGTACTGATTGGAGATCAGCAGAAGGATCATGATCAATATAACAATAGGGGCAGCATAGTGAACACCGCCCAGTACTCCGAACAGCGCGGAACTTACCGTGTTTCCCACTTTCCCGCAGAGTCCGAAATTACTCAAAAATAAAAAAAGACAAACTGCAAAACTTAACAGAACCGCAATTTCCTGATAGAAGCCTGCAAAGTCTTTTTGCTTTTTCTTCTTTCGTGCTGTGTTTCTTCTCTTTCTTTTTTTTGCTGCCATTCTTCTGGAATCTCTTTTCTTCTTATATTTAATGCTCAACAACCCTTTATCAAAAGAGTTATATGCCTATTTTACAATTAACCTAAATAAATGTAAAGAGCCTGGGCAGAACTCTTTGGTTCCGTTCAGACTCTTTTGTATCTCTGAAATATAATGAATATCAGTATTTTGCTGTCTCAGGCGGAATGAACTGCTCTGCTTCATTCACGAACTTTTTAACCTGTACACCCGCTTTGACTACCGGGATATTGGTTCCGGCTCCGGCAACGCACCCTCCCGGGCATCCCATTCCTTCGATCAGGTAGCCGTTCTTCTTGCCGGCTTTTGCCTGAAGGAGCATCTTCTTGCACTCTGCGAGTCCTTCCACGTGGTCAATCTTCACATCTACTCCCGGATGGTATTCTTTCACACATGCTTCGATAGCCGCGGCAACACCGCTTGCAACTGCATATCCGCGTCCTGCACCGAACGCATCGTTCATCTCGACTTCTTTGTCGTAAGTACTGAAATCAATATCCTTGGCGGTAAACATGCCATCCAATTCTTCAAATGTAATGACGAAGTCCACTTCACTTCTGACAGATTTCCTGGAAGCTTCCAGTTTTTTAGCCACACAAGGGCCGACGAACACGATCTTTGCATTCTTGTTGGTCTGTCTTGCAGCTCTGGCTGTTGCCACCATCGGGGTGAGTGAATTTGATATCTGGTCGATCAGTTCAGGGAAGTACTTTTTCCCGAGCATAGACCAGGACGGACAGCAGGAGGTCAAAAGGAACGGCACCTCTCCTGTGACAACTCCATGTGCATAGTGATCCGCTTCTTCCAGAGCACCTGCATCCGCTCCCACTGCCACTTCCCATACATCGGCAAATCCGATGTCCAGCAGTGCGGCCTTCACCTTGGCAGGTGTTGCCTTCGGTCCAAACTGACCAACAAAAGCAGGGGCCAGGATGGCGATGACTTCGTTGCCCTCATTCATGGCTTTGATCAGCTGATAGATCTGTGACTTGTCTGCGATGGCTCCAAACGGACAGTTGACCATGCACATACCGCAGGATACACACTTGTCCGGATTGATGGTAGCGCGTCCGGCATAGTCGGTTTCGATCGCTCCCACGCCACAGGCAACTTCACACGGTCTTTTTCTCTCATGGATCGCACTGTATGGGCAAACCTTCTGGCACTGTCCGCACTTAATGCACTTTTCCTGATCGATGTAGGAATATCCGTCCACAAAGCTGATGGCATTTTTCGGACATACTTCCATACATGGATGTGCCATACATCCCTGACACTCTCCTCCTACGATGAATGCTCTGTCCTTGCAGGCGTTGCACGCTGCCGGGATCACCTGCAAAAGCGGCGGCTCGTAGTATTTTTCCGCAATGTTGCTCTGTTTGATTCCTTTTGTTATTCTTGCAGGCTTATCAGCAGGTCTTAAAGACATCCCCATGGCAAGACGGATTCTCTCTCCTACCACTGCCCTTTCACGATAAATACTGTCGCGGTATGTCGGCAGCTCACCTTTCACTAATTCGTACGGCAGATCCTCAATTTCTTCAAGGTCTCTTTGTTCATAGGCAAATTTAGCAATCTCTGTAAATACCTTTTTTCTGATCTCTCGGACCGGGGTCTCAATTCCTCTCATAGCTCCTCCTTTAATGTTCGTTAAAATAAAAACAATCTATTATCATTCTACACTACTTTTATCCGAAATTAAAGGATTTTTTTGCTTTTTTTGTACTTTATTCTGTACACCGAAACCCCCGGTTTTCTCTCAGTTTTCCGAGGTATTTTGTACGAGTTCCTGAAGCTTTGCAAAGGCTTCGCTCATGCCTCCGATTTCATTGATGAGACCCAGCTCCACCGCCTGTTCTCCCTCCAATATGGTCCCTGCGTCCTTCACCTGCTCTCCGATGTGGAGCATCAGCTCTTCTACCTTGTCTTTTGTGATATCAGAGTGGTCGCTGATAAACCTTGTAATGCGGTCCTGGATCTTCTCAATATTGCGGTAGCTCTGAAGCACACCGATAAAAGTACCGCCGGACCGCACTGGGTGGATCATCATTGTTGCACTTTTAACAATAAAAGAATAGTCGGAAGAGACTGCAAGGGGCACACCGATGGAATGGCTTCCTCCCAATACAAGAGTTACTGTGGGTTTGCTCAGGGAAGCGATCATCTCTGCGAGCGCCAGACCGCATTCCACATCGCCTCCGACCGTATTGATCAGGATCAGGATTCCTTTGATATCATCAGAATACTCTGCTCTTGCCAGCGCCGGGATCATATGCTCATATTTGGTTGTCTTGGAATTCTGGGCTGACAGCTGGTGCCCCTCGATCTCTCCAATGACCGTCATCACGTGGATACCGCCCAAATCCAATTCTCCGATATCTTTTATTTCATTTCTTTGATCTTCATTCATATCGACATCCTCACTTTGATTTAATAAAAAAAGGAAGAAGCGCAGTGCTTCTCCCTTTTATTGTCTGTCATAATGAGAAAGATTATTCTTCTTCGATTTCAAAAGATACAAGCAGATCTTCCTGATTAACCTGTTCGCCTTCTTTGACGTAGATCTTATCTACCTTGCCGTTGACCTTGGATACGACAGTTGTTTCCATCTTCATCGCTTCCACGGTAAGCAGCGGCATGTTCACAGTTACCGGATCTCCCTCTTTTACGAGGACTTTTCCGACGGTTCCCGGGATTGTTGAGCCTAAATGTGCCGAATTGCTCTTATCCGCCTTGATCCTGTGGTCTGCCTTGACTTCCAGGTTGCGGTCTAAGATCTTCACCTCACGCATGGAACCGTTGACCTCGAATTCCAGCAGACGGTATCCGTTCTCATCCGGTTCTGACATATCCACAAATTTGATGATCAGGTCTTTTCCTTCTCCGATGGTCAGTGTCGTCTCCTCACCCTTTCTCAGCCCGTAGAAATACACATGGCTTTCCAGCCTTGTGACATCATTGTATGCCTCAAAATGTCTGCAGTAATCCTCATATACTTTCGGATACATAGCATAACTGATGGCTTTGCGGTGGAGCGTCTTTTCGTCTTCCATTGTATCAACATAGAAGAACTCCTTGAGCCCTTTCTTGATCTGGTCGAAGTCTTCCGGAGGAATCAGGCTTCCCGGACGGACGGTGATCGGTTCTTTGCCTTTCAGCACAATATCCTGAAGTTCCTTCGGGAATCCGCCTTCCGGCTGTCCGATCATACCTTCAAAATATTCGACCACTGAATCAGGATAAGATAAGCCTTTGCCCTCTGTCAGGATATTTTCTTTGGTCAGGCCGTTTTTAAACATAAAGATGGCAAAGTCTCCCACGACTTTAGAAGAAGGCGTAACCTTCACGATATTTCCAAGCAGATCATTGGCGTCTTTGTACAGACTCTTGATCTCTTCAAAATCCTCCGCGGCTCCCATCTCTTTTACCTGAGCCAGCAGATTGGAGTACTGTCCTCCCGGAATCTCATACTTGTAGATCTCTGTATTCGGAGCGTCCATGCCGCTTTCAAACTGTTTATAAACCGGTCTCAGTCTCTCATAGTACTGGCTTAATTCTGTGAGTTCATCCGGAACTAATCCTGTATCCCTCTCACTTCCCCTGAGAGCCTCTGCGAGAGAGTTCATGGACGGGTTGCTTGTCATGGAGCTCATAGAACCGATGGCACAGTCAACAATATCCACTCCCGCTTCCGCAGCTTTCAGCAGAGTACTGACTCCGTTTCCGGTAGAATCATGGGTGTGCAGGTTGACCGGTATGTTCAGTTCTTCTTTCAGCGTTCTGATCAGCTTTTCGGCCGCATACGGCTTCACAAGTCCGGCCATATCCTTGATGGTAAAGATGTGGCATCCCAGGCTTTCCAGTTCTTTCGCCTTTTTCACATAGTAGTCCAGCGTATATTTTGTCTCATCCGGATTCAGAATATCCCCGGTATAACAGATAGCTCCTTCCACGATCTTTCCGGTCTTTAATGCCGTCTCGATCGGAAGCTTCATATTCTCGACCCAGTTTAAGCTGTCAAAAATACGGAATACATCGACTCCGCGGGATGCTGCCTCTTCGATAAAAGTCGTCACTACATTGTCCGGATAATTCTTGTATCCGACCGCATTGGACGCCCGAAGAAGCATCTGGATCAGGGTATTCGGCATTCTTTCTCTTAAGAGTGCCAGCCTTACCCACGGAGATTCCTTTAAGAAGCGGTAAGAAGTATCGTATGTGGCTCCTCCCCACGCTTCCATGGAAAATGCGTTTGCCATGTACTGGTTGGACGCCTTGGCAGCACCTGCAAGATCCTTTGTTCTCATACGGGTTGCCATCAGAGACTGCTGGGCATCTCTCATCGTTGTATCAGTCACATAAAGTTTTTTATCGTTTAAGATCTTCTGAGTATAACCTTCGGCTCCGAGTTTTAAGAATTCATCGCGGGCGCCGTAAATCTCTTTCTTCTTGTCATATTTGGGAAGCACGCGGTCTTCGAAGAACGGTTTTTCTTCTGCCTTCTGTTCATTGACCATTTTATTTCCGAGGAACTCCAGGATCTTTGTGGCACGGTCCTGGGATGCAGCGAAAAGAAACAGCTCAGGAGTATCTTCTATAAATGTCGTATAGCACTCTCCTGATTTAAAGGTCTCATGGTTAAGGACATTAATCAGGAACGGGATATTTGTCTTGATGCCCCGGATTCTCGTCTCTTTCAGCACACGGGTAGACTTCATCACAGCCCCTAAGAACGTACGGTCATGAGAACATGCCTTTACGAGGAGGCTGTCATAATATGGAGTGATCTCTGCCCCTGCATAAGCATTTCCTCCGTCCAGACGGATTCCATTTCCTGCTCCGGAACGGTATACCGTGATCTTTCCTGTATCCGGCAGGAAGTTGTTTGACGGATCTTCGGTGGTAATACGCGTCTGAATAGCATAGCCCGTAGTTTCCACACTTTCCTGAGAAGGAATCTGGATCTCATCAGAGTCAAGGGTGTACCCCTGAGCAACGAGGATCTGTGTCTGTACAATATCGATCCCTGTCACCATTTCTGTCACCGTGTGTTCTACCTGGATCCTCGGATTCATCTCGATGAAGTAAGGATTGTTGTCGGCGTCCACAAGGAACTCTAACGTTCCGGCGTTGCGGTACCCGACCGTCTTTGCCAGCCTTAAAGAACTGTCAAATATAACCTGCCTTGTCTCTTCCGGAATACTGAAGGCCGGTGCATACTCTACCACCTTCTGGTGACGCCGCTGCACAGAACAGTCACGGTCATACAGGTGGACTACATTGCCGTAGTTATCTCCGATGATCTGTACTTCAATATGTTTCGGGCTTTTAAGATACTTTTCAATAAAAATCTGGTCGTCTCCGAATGCCTTTTTGGATTCATCCCTTGCTTCCGCATATTCCTTCGGCATATCTTCTGCCGTGTGAACGATGCGCATGCCGCGTCCGCCGCCTCCGTTGGATGCTTTCAGCATCACAGGGTATCCGACCTTCTCTGCGATCTCAATGACTTCTTTTTCACTATGTACCGCATGGTCCACACCCGGAATGATCGGCACATCCGCTTGGATTGCCATCTGCTTGGAAGAGATTTTATCTCCCATCGCCCTCATAATGTCAGATGTCGGTCCAATAAAGGTAATACCGTGTCTCTCACAGGCATCTACAAATTCCGGATTTTCAGACAGGAATCCGTATCCCGGATGGATCGCATCAACATTTTTCTCTTTAGCAATCCGGATGATGGTCTTGATATCCAGATACGCATCGATCGGTCCTTTATCCGGATTCAGCTGATATGACTCATCCGCCTTGGAGCGGAACAATGCATAGCGGTCTTCTTTTGAAAATACGCCAACAGTGGTAATACCTAACTCATTGAGAGCACGGAATATACGGATCGCAATCTCACCGCGGTTGGCTACTAATACTTTTTTAAATTTCTTTATTTGCATTGGTAAACTACTCCTTATATAAAATTTGTCTTTCCTGGCAGGACAATGATCCGCCACAGCAAGACGTATTAGAAAACATTATAGCTTAAAATCAGCCATATTACAATAGCGGATTGACGGGAACCCCTGGCAGGTCAAAAAAAGACGGTTTCCTGCATCGGAAACCGCCCCGTCAATCTCTTATTCTGCATCATCTGCATTGTCAGTGATCAATGCTTTCATGCTCAAGCTGATCTTCTTTTCATCCTTTTTGAAGTCAACGACTTTGGCTGTGATTTCCTGTCCAACGGATAAAACATCAGATGGCTTGTCAATATGTTCCTTGGCAATCTGAGATACGTGAAGCAGAGCATCAATGCCTGATTCTAACTCAACAAATGCTCCGAAATCAGTCATACGCGCAACTTTTCCGTCCACAACGTTGCCAACTTTATATTTCTCTTCTGCCTTTAACCATGGATTCTCTTCAGGGAATTTCAGGCTTAACGCGATCTTCTCACCCTGGATATCCTTGATCAGTACCGTAACCTTATCTCCGATAGAAAATACCTTTTTAGGATTCTCTACACGTCCCCAGGACATCTCAGAGATATGAAGCAGTCCGTCTGCACCGCCTAAATCGATGAACGCACCGAAGTCTGTCACGTTCTTGACAACTCCGTCGATCTTCATTCCAGGCTCGATCTTTTCAAATAATTCTTTCTGTTTTTCTTTCTTTGCAGCCACTAACAACTGCTTGCGGTCTCCGATGACTCTTCTCTTTCTCGGGTTAAACTCACTGATGACAAACTCGATTTCCTGTCCGTCATATTTCTTTAAGTCTCTCTCGTAAGAATCAGATACAAGGCTTGCAGGGATGAAGACTCTCGCCTCATCGATAATCACACTTAAACCACCATCTAAAACCTGAGCCACAGGCGCTTTGAGCACTTCCTTGTTTTCGTAAGCTTCTTCCAGACGCTTGTTGCCTTTTTCTGCTGCCAGTCTCTTATATGTCAACAACACTTGTCCTTCTCCGTCGTTCACTTTAAGGACTTTTGTCTCCATCGTATCCCCTACTTTGGCGATCGTTGTTAAATCTAAGTTAGCCGCATCATTAGAGTACTCACTGCGTGTCAGAATACCGTCAGCTTTGTAACCGATGTTTAAGATGATCTCATCTGGTTTTACGTCAATGACTGTTCCTTCCACTACCTCTCCGTTACGAATCGTAACTAAACTTTCCTCTAATAATTGTTCAAAACTCTTTTCCGTCATGCTAGCATGAACCTCCTTGATAATTTTCTCTGGGGTGGATGCCCCCGCTGTAATACCTACCTTACCAGTCGATTCAAAAAGTTTCAAATCCAGGTCTTTAAGTGTCTGCACAAAAAAGGTGTTCCCACACTCTTTCTTGCTGATCTCATATAATTTCTGGCTGTTAGAACTTTGTCTGTCGCCAATGACAATCATTGCATCTACATCGTGTGCTATAGATTTTGCTTCCAGTTGACGCTCTTCTGTGGCATTACAAATTGTATTACATACTTCTATATGATAACTCTTTTCCTTGATAATTTCAACTATATCTTGAAATTTATTGTAATTAAATGTCGTCTGTGAAACAACGCAGGTCGGTTTGCAGCCGAGATCGATCTCCGAAAGCCCCTCTGCATCGGAGATCACATGGACATCTTTGCTGCACCAGCCCCTGATTCCTTCTACCTCGGGATGTTCCGCACTGCCGATGATCAGGATCTGTTTTCCCTCGGCACTGGCCTTCTCCACGATCCTGTGGATCTTTAAGACAAAGGGACAGGTGGCGTCTACCAGATGCAGCCCCTTCTGACGGATCAGCTCATAAATGTCCTTTGCCACGCCGTGGGACCGGATGATCACAGTGCCCTCTGAAATCTTCTCCAGTTCTTCTCTGGAATGGAGAACTTTTACGCCTCTTTGTTCCAGATCGGAGACTACCTCCGAGTTGTGGATGATCGGTCCGTATGTATAGACCTGTTCTTTCCCTGCTTCCTCATAGACTTTATCCACCGCGCGTCTGACACCGAAACAAAATCCTGCAGTTTTCGCCAAGTTTACTTCCATCTCTTATTTCACCTTTTCAAATTCCCGGATCACCGTATCGACCACTTCTTCGATCGTCATCCCGGAAGAATCCACAAGAACCGCATCCTCCGCCTGTTTAAGCGGTGCGATATCTCTGGTCATATCCTGGTGATCCCTTTTCTTAATGTCTTCTTCAATGACAGCAAGATCTGCCTCCTGCCCTTTTTCGATCAGTTCATCATAGCGGCGCTTTGCCCTGACCTCCACGGAAGCCGTCAAATATATTTTTAAATCCGCATCCGGAAGCACATTGGTCCCGATATCCCTTCCGTCCATGAGGATATCCGCAGTCTTTGCAAGGTCTCTCTGGAGATCTAAAAGCGCAGCCCTCACAGACGGATATGCGGATGTCTTTGACGCCATATTCCCTACTTCTTCCGCCCGGATCTGGCCGGTAACATTCTCTCCGTTTAAAATAACCTGCTGCATCCCGTCCTCATAGGCAATGCTGACTTTGATATTTTTGCATGCAGCGTCGATGACCGCTTCATCCGTATCATCGATCTTGCTGCGGATGAAAAACAAAGCCATAGCCCGGTACATGGCCCCCGTATCCACATAGATAAACTCTAATTTTTTTGCGATGGTTTTTGCGATCGTGCTTTTTCCGGCTCCCGCCGGCCCGTCAATAGCAATGCTGTACATATGATATTTCCTCCTAATTCATTCCTGCCAGGTATCCTGTGGACCATGCGATCTGGAGATTGTATCCTCCGGTCAGCGCGTCCAAATCCAAAACTTCTCCTGCAAAATATAATCCCCGCACCTTCCTGGATTCCATGGTGCTCGGGTTAATCTCTTTTACGTCCACTCCGCCGTGGGTGATGATGGCTTCTTTAAAGCCTCTCGTGCCTGTGACAATAAGCGGCACGGCCTTCAGCAGCGCAGTAAGCTTCCTCCGCTCATTCTTTGTGATCTCATGGACCTTTTTTTCCTCCGGAATTCCGGATAGTTCTAGGATAACCGGGATCATTTTTTTTGGCAACAGCTTTCCGAGAGAATTTTTGAATTCTTTATTGATATTTTCCTGAAAATCTTTCAGAATTCTCTGATCCAGCTGTTCTTCCGACAATGCCGGCTTCAGATCGATACAAAATTTTAACTGTTTTCCTCTGTATCTCACTGCATAGCTGCTGGCGCTTATGATGATCGGTCCGCTGATGCCAAAATGAGTAAACAGCATCTCCCCGAACTCCTTATAAATACGTTTTCCGTCTGCATAAAGCGATGCTTCCACATTTTTAAGGGAAAGCCCCTGAAGCCTTGAACAGACTGTCCCGTCTATATTAAACGGAACCAGCGCCGGATCTAAATGCATCACCTTGTGTCCGGCTTTCTTTGCAAATCTATATCCGTCTCCTGTGGAACCCGTGGAAGGGTAGGACATGCCTCCGGTGGCAATGACCACCTTATCCGCTTTCAGGGTTCCTGAGCCTTTCAGTTCAACGCCGCTGGCTCTTCCGCCCTCTGTCAGGATACGGCGTACCTCCGTATTCAGTTCTACAGTGACCTTCTGTCTGCGAAGCTCTCTCTCCATAGCGCGGATCACATCTGAGGACTTGTCGGACACGGGGAATACGCGGTTTCCCCGCTCCACCTTTACCGGACATCCCCAATGCTCCATCCATTCCATCATCTGTTCATTGGTGAAGGAATAAAACGCACTGTATAAAAACTCCCGGTTTGTGACCACATGGCCCATCAGATCTTCGATATCACCGGCATTGGTCAGGTTGCATCTTCCTTTTCCTGTGATAAAGAGCTTTTTCCCCAGCTTTTCATTTTTTTCTAATAAGACAACCTGATTGCCTTCTTTCGCGGAGCAGATGGCAGCCATCATTCCTGCCGCCCCTCCTCCTACTACAATTACTTGACTCATAAAACTCCTTTATATCTTTAAGATTGTTTACATTCCAACAAAAGCCGTTTCTTCCGGCAGCCAAAATACAAAAGCCCGAACACATCCGCTAAAGCCCATCCGATGGGAACCGCCCACCAGATCCCAATCAGGCCTATGGCAGGCACAGCTGACAAAGCGTAGGCTAACAGAACTCTGCTCCCCAGGGAGATGACCGTCAGCCAGATGGAAACCGCAGAACGGCCCAGGCCCCGGTAAAGTCCGTAGAGCAGAAATAAAATCCCGATGCCCGCATAAAAACAGCCGACGATATGAAGATACTTTACCCCGATGGCAATGATCTCTGTCTCCTGTGGTTTGATGAAGATCAGCATAAGCTGCCTGGCAAACGCCACCACGATCACAGATGCGGCGGCACAAAAACAGACAGAGATCCCCACTGCCAAACGTAGGCCGTTTTTGATCCTGTCAGGTTTTCCCGCTCCGTAATTCTGCGCAATATACGTGGTAAACGCATTGCCGAAATCCTGTGCCGGCATATAGGCAAAGGCATCGATCTTTACTACTGCTGCAAAGGCTGCAGAGGTTAAGAATCCAAAGCTGTTGACCAATCCCTGCACCATCAAAATTCCAAGATTCATGATGGACTGTTGTATGGCTGTCAAAGTGGAGTTATTGATGATCATTCCCAAAAGCTCCCGGCTGTAGTACATATGACAGCGCTTGGGGCACAATTCCCCTTCTTTTACAAAAAAATAGACCGTAATCAGGGCTGCGGATACCCCCTGGGCAATGACGGTAGCCCATGCCGCCCCTGCAATCCCCATTCCGAATTTTAAGATAAATACCATGTCCAATATGATATTCAGGACTGCGGAAACAGCAAGAAACATCAGAGGCGCCACTGTATTTCCGATACTGCGCAGTACACTGCTAAAAAAGTTATAGATGCTGACAAAAAATATACCGAAAAAAATGATGAACAAATATTCTCGGGTGAACGGAGCCGCCTCCGGAGGAATATGAAGCCAAAGAATGATCTTATTCAGAAGCAGAAACGCAAGCCCCGTGATTACAGCGGCCACTGCAAAAATAAAGACAAAAGCATTGACCACCGCTGTCTTCATCCGATCTTCCTCCCTGCGCCCGTACAACTGGGCAAACACCACCCCGCTGCCCATGCAGAGTCCCAAAAGGATCGACGTCAGCAGCACCATCAGCGCATAAGCCGATCCCACCGCTGCCAGAGCCGCAGCCCCGATCGTCCTTCCGACAATGAGCGTATCGGCAACATTATACAGCTGCTGAAGCAGATTGCCCAGAATCATAGGAAGACTGAATAAAATGATGGAACGGCCAATCCTGCCATTCGTCAAGTCTACTCGCATTGATACCTCCATTTTACACTGAATGCTGCCGCATATTCCTGACATTTATTTATATATAATCTCTAAATAAGGCATAATAAGAATCTTATTTATACTGCCTGGCAGCCTTGTTTTATTATATAGTATAGGAATATTTTAAGCAATTAAAGATCTTTTAAATGTTATCCTTAATTCCACTGACCTGGGGCATTGCCGGACTTTATCATTAATGCTATACTGTTTGAAAGAATTATAAGAAAGCAGGAGCATTTATGAAAACATCAGATTTTACGTTTGAACTGCCGGAGGAACTGATCGCACAGGATCCTCTGGCTGACCGTTCAAGCTCAAGATTATTAGTATTGGACAAAGAGACCGGGGAGATCAGACATGAGGTCTTTAAAAACGTGGTCAGTTACCTGAAAAAAGGGGACTGTCTCGTATTAAATGACACCAAGGTCCTCCCGGCCCGCCTGATCGGAGAAAAAGAGGGGACTGGGGCTAAAATCGAGGTCTTGCTGCTAAAACGAAGACAGGACAATGTCTGGGAAACTCTTGTAAAGCCGGGGCGAAAAGCAAAACCCGGAACCAGGATCTTGTTCGGCGGCGGAAGGCTTGTAGGAGAAGTCACTGACATTGTAGATGAAGGAAACCGGCTGGTTCGTTTTGAGTTTGAGGGAATCTTTGAAGAGGTGCTGGACGAGCTCGGACAGATGCCTCTCCCTCCATACATTACACATCAGCTTGAGGATAAAAACCGCTACCAGACAGTCTATGCCAAGCACGAGGGATCCGCGGCCGCACCCACAGCCGGCCTGCATTTTACAAAGGAACTTCTGAAAGAGATCGAGGAAAAAGGCGTAAGGCTTGCCTATGTCACCCTGCATGTGGGACTGGGTACATTCCGTCCGGTAAAGGTAGAGGACGTGACGGATCATCACATGCACTCAGAATTCTATTCTGTGGATGAAACAGCTGCCCAGGCGATCAACCAGACCCGGAAGGAAGGCAGACGGATCATCTCCGTTGGAACTACCAGCACCAGGACGCTAGAGTCCGTGGCGGATGTGGACGGGCATATCGAGCCCAAGAGTGGATGGACCGATATCTTTATCTATCCGGGGTATGAGTTTAAAGTGATTGATGCCCTGATCACCAACTTCCATCTTCCGGAATCTACACTTCTGATGCTTGTTTCTGCATTGGCAGGCAAAGAACATATTCTTGCCGCCTACGAAGAAGCCGTTAGAGAACGGTACCGCTTTTTCAGCTTTGGAGATGCCATGTTTATTCAATAGGAATTATATAAAATAGTAAAACAGGATATATCTTAGTTTTTGATACATCCTGTTTTTTATTCCTAGTCAATTCCATTCCTCAGCGGTTAGGAAATCCCGGATATTTTTATGGTTGATCCCATTCCGACTCATGTTGAACTCGTCCATGGAAACCACATATTTAGGAAAATTGTCCCGGATACTGTCGTAAGCACCAAATTCTCTCTGGATCGTATCCTCAGAAGCCAAAAGATAGCATACCTGAACATAGAGTTTCTGTCCGCGCTTTTCACAGACAAAATCAATCTCTTTGTCTCCCGCCTTGCCAACTGTGGCTTTGTAACCGCGGCGCAGCAGCTCCATATAGACAATGTTCTCCAAAATCAGATTAATATCCCGCATATTTCCGCCAAAAACAGCCTCTCTGATACCATGGTCCGCGATATAGTATTTTTCGTTGGTGGACAGAATCTGTTTCCCCTGCAGGTCCTGCCGCTTCACTTGGTAAAAAAGATATGCGTCCACACAATATCTAATGTAATTCAGAATAGTTTCTGCAGCGACAGTACGTTGCTCGTTTTTAAAAAACTTTACCAGCGAGGAGGCAGAGAAGGTGTTTCCCACATTTGCCATTATATAGGCGATGATGCGTTCCAGCAAGTCCACATCCCTCACCTTGTTCCGTTTCACTATGTCCTTGAGCTGGACAGAGTTAAATAAGTCCATCAGGTATTGGCGGGACGGCTCATCCTCGTAGCGAAGATTACTGAGATATGGCATCCCGCCGGATAGTAAATAATTCTGAAATCCCTGGGCAACAGAGTTCTCAGGCTTGACGGTACGATACAGTTCCATAAATTCAGAGAAAGAAAATGGATAAATGACAAATTCCACATACCGTCCTCCAAGATAAGTGGCAAGCTCGCCAGATAAAAGCTTTGCGTTAGAACCGGTGATATAAATGTCGCAGTCCAGCGCAACGCGGAATGAGTTAATGCACTTTTCCCAGTCCTTGACTTCTTGAATCTCATCAAAGAATAAATAGACTTTTCCGTCGATATCCTCCGTTCTTCTGATAATTTCATCGTGCAGGGTTTTTGCAGTCAGTAGATGAGTATACCGCAAATCTTCAAAGTTAATGGAGATGAATTGTTCCGGCTTTACGCCTGAAACCAGCAGCTCATGCTGAATTAATTCCAGCATAACCGACTTTCCACTGCGCCGCATACCAGTCATTACCTTAATGAGTTCACCACCAATAAAAGGCCTGATGCGACTCATATATAGTTCTCGTTTAATCATTATGGTTTTGCCCCCCTTCTTACTTTATTATGAATAGTATATTCTATTTATAACTAAAAAACAACTGGCTTTAATTATTTATATTAGTTATAACTGAATCTTTATACTGCCATATGAAGTCGACAATTTAAAAGCCATTGCAAATACCACGAGACAAGAGTAAAATAAAGACAAAACCAGACGGAAGAGGAGGCTCCCATTATGAAAAAAGATGTATTAGATTTTGTTGTTGCAAAAACCCACGAACTGATTGATTCTCCTACCTGCAGCCCCGAAACCAGGGAGGCTGCCAATGCCTGGCTGAATGCTGTGGATACCGAAAATGAAGCCGAAGAGACAAAAAAATACATTGCCGAGTTGGAAGAAGACATTATGCCCATTGACACTTTGATCGGTTTTGCAGAGTCCGAAGCAGGAGCTCAGGTTTTTGGGACAGACAAAGCGAAAGATGTTGCGGCACACGCCAAAGAGATCAAGTCAAACGGAGCTAAATACTGCGACTGCCCTGCCTGCGCAGCTGTAGCCGCCATCCTGGAAAAGAAAGACCAGCTCTAGGAAAGCAACAAATACATAACCTCAATAAACCCCGGATGTGCAGCATAACCTCTGCATATCCGGGGTTTTCTTTTAATCTGTAGTTTTGTGTATGTCTTAGTTTAGTCCCGGAATAAATATCCTTCGAAATTATACTTCATCACTCTGTAGGAATACTTATCCGCATCATAGCCGAAGGAATAGATCAGCTTTCCGTCCTTATCATATTCCCCGAAGGTTTTGCTTGTTCCGCTTCCGAAAGAAATGTTGTTCTTCATGTGTTCCACGCTGCTGACGATCGGAGAGTAAGGGATCGCAAAGGACTGCACCAGCTTATACGTTCTTTTGTTTTCGTCCACAAGATACTTGTAGTACATAGACTTTTCCCCTTCCTTCATTGTTCCGGTCCCCGGAAACATACTCCAGTCAAAGCTTTTGATTGTTGCGGAATAACCATAGTTGTTATTGAACATATACAGGTAATACTGTCCTTTTGGAAGAGATTTATCATGCTCCACTGAAATGGTATGCTGCCCTGCCTGTCCCACAAAGCTTCCTTCTTTTTTCAGCATGTATTTCTGGTAGTCTGTTCCATTGTAGACCGTACCTCCATGGATCAGATAATCTACTTCCGGTTTCTCAAACACATTTTTCATCTTAATGAGTGTGCTCTGCTCTCTGCTGCTGAATATCATGCTGTCGTCGTCAATCATATTCATAGAGTTTAAATGGAGCCAATCAAGGCCTGTTCCGCCGTAAGTATTTTTCTTTGGACGGTAGGCCAGATTCCTCATGGTCTTAAAGTAATCCTCAAAGTCGATCAGCTCTTTTACCTCTCCTGTCTTTACATCTACGGACACTACAACATCTTCGATCGTATCCTGTTCCTTGTCGTTTACCAGACAGATGAATTTATTCTGCTTTTCCGCGTACAGAAAGTCATGATGAAATTCATATCTATCTCCCAGATCATAGGTTTTTGTGACCTTGCCCAGTCGGTTCACCATGGCGATCTTGTTAAAATCATAGGAATATGCCATGTCATCTCCGACAAAGAGCAGACGGTCTGTACGATATTTATTCAAAGGCATCCGGCCCCGGTTCACTCCATTGTTGTCATAGAGATAAATATTGGCGTCTTGCGCCTTGTCATGCCCGAGCAGCGCAAACAGGCCGTCTTCCATCTTTTGTGCAGAACTTCCCCTGGTCTTTTTCAGAATTCTGGGTATCACATCATCTTCCGGGATATCCACATAAAAATATTGCTTTTCAATGGCTCTTTTGTCCTCATTAAAAAATTCCATGGTCACCTTATTTCTTGTGCCCGCTGAAAGTCCCACGATCTGGTACTCATGGGTTGTGCTGTATTTCTTTTTAGCTTTCAAAGTATGCTTGTACACGGCAGCCCCTGCATCGGGAGCCTCCACGGTGCACACGGCATAAGATGCGCGATCCGTCTTTCCATAATAATATAGAGCTGTAGTGTTGGTCCCATAAGCATTCTGAACCACCAAAGGTTTTTGGATGGTATAATTTTTCTTCTTTTGTTGATCAATCTGGTCCTGTGATTCTTGTTGGTAAGCTTCTGTAAACACATCCTTTTCCTTGTGCTCCAGTACCTTTGGCGTAACCTTGATCTCTCTTAATTTTACACTCTTTAAAAATTGTTCTTCCTTATAATCTGCGTAGATACGGTATCCGAAGAAACCCGCTGCCATAAGAATCAGAATCGCCAGAATGGATATGATGATGTTTTTCTTTTTCTTTTTTTTAGTCTCTGATTCCTGCATTTCTTCAATCATTCCTTTCAAATAGCTCATTTCTTTCTTATCCTCCTGTGACATTTTCAACGGTATTATATCATATTTTCACAATATATGTAACTATTTTGTAATATTTTTAATACAAATGCAAAGAAGAGCAGAAAAACTGCAGTGATCGCACTTCCTCTACTCCTCTTATTGTTTCCCCTAATGACTTACTTATGCCCTAAGCTCAATTCCCAATGTTTTTAATTCATCCAGAATCTTATCGACAATCTTGTTGACCTCCGCTTCCTCCAGTGTTCTGTCCTGGGCACGGAAGGTCAGCGAATATGCCACAGATTTATATCCCTTGTCAATCTGGTCGCCCTCATAGACGTCAAACAGTTCAAAGCCTTCCAGAAGCTTTCCGCCTTTCTCCCTGAAAATCTTCTCAATCTGTCCTACAAAGATTTCTTTTCTCACAACCATGCTGAGATCCCTCTTCATAGCCGGGAACTTGGCCACGCCTGTATATTTGCGGTCAAAGGTTGCCTGCTCACAGATCACCGGCATATCGATGACTGCCACATAGACTTCCCCCTTCATATCATAATTTTCAACAGCCTGAGGATGCATCTGTCCGATATATGCGGCTTTTTCTCCGCCAATCAGCACATCAGCCTGGCGTCCCGGATGCATGAATGAATGGTCTTTGACCGGAACATATTCAGCCTGTCCGCCAAGTCCCAGGTCTCCGAACAAATCCTCCAGTGCCCCTTTCAGTGTAAAGAAGTCACAGTCGCCGTACATTCCCAGAGTGAGCTGCATCCGTTCCTCCGGAAGCTCAGTGAGCGGCAGCTCCTTCGGCAGATAGATATTTCCGAACTCATACAGGCGCACATTTTGATTTCTGTGGCTGTAATTGTTAGCCAAAGATGTCATCATGCCGTTTAACGAAACAGTACGCATGATGCTGAAATCCTCTCCCAGCGGATTGGAAATCTTAATGGCTTTCCTCTCCCCGGCGTCCTCCGGCAGCAGGAGCAGGTCAAAAACCTTCGGGCTTTCAAAGGAATAACACATGCCGCCGCTGAATCCGTTTTTCTCAACAGAGTCGCGGGCAATATCCTCCACACGGATTTTAAACGGCTTTTTACCCGCGGTGGCCTCTCCTCTCGGAAGAGTGACCGGAATGTTATCATATCCGTAGAATCTTGCCACTTCCTCTGCCAGATCCGCCATGCAGTTTAAATCCTGGCGGAAAGACGGGATCAGCAGTTTGTTGGAATCCACATCATATTTTACGTCAATCCGTCTGAAGTACTCGATCATATCTTCCATGGAGATCTTTGTGCCGAGAAGGGCATTGATCTTGTCCGTCTCTAGCGGAAGAGACACCGGCTGTTTTGGGTTTGGATATACGTCCACGGCTCCCCCAACCACTTCTCCTGCTCCCAGTTCTTCGATCAGCTGGCATGCACGGTCCATGGCAGCCATGGCATTTTCCGGGTCAAGCCCTTTTTCAAACTTGCTGGAAGCGTCCGTCCTAAGCCCGATTCTCTTGGAGGAAAGACGGATATTGGTGCCATTGAAGCAGGCAGCCTCAAATAATAATGTCTTAATATCATCCGTTACCATGGAGTTCTCGCCTCCCATGATACCGGCAATTCCGACTTCCTTTTCCCCGTCGCAGATCATGAGCACATCGCTGTCCAGATTTCTCTCCTCGCCGTCCAAGGTGGTGAACTTGTCACCGTCCTTGGCCCTGCGCACAATAATCTCATTTCCCGCTATGGTATCTAAGTCGTAGGCATGCATAGGCTGTCCATACTCTTCCATCACATAGTTCGTGATATCCACCAGGTTGTTGATCGGACGAATGCCCATGGCCGCAAGCCTTCTCTGCATCCATTCCGGAGACGGGGCAAGCTTGATATTCTTTACTACTCTGGCTGTATATCTTGGACAAAGATCTGTATCGTTTACGGTCACTTTGATAAAATCATTGACGTCCTCATCGTTGCCTGTCTCTTTTACTACCGGCGGATGGAACTCTTTGTGAAATGTAGCTGCCACCTCTCTTGCCATGCCGATCATACTGAAGCAGTCCACACGGTTTGAGGTGATCTCAAATTCCACTACCTGGTCACGAAGTCCCATGGCCTCCACAGCGTCATCTCCCGGTTTTACATCCTTCTTAAATATATAAATGCCGTCTTCCGGTGCCTCCGGATACATATCTTTGGTTGTTCCCAGTTCTTCCACTGAACACATCATACCGAAAGATGCCACGCCCCTTAATTTTCCTTTTTTGATCTTGATGCCGTTTTCCGGGTTCGGGCTTCCGTCATGGCCTCCGGCCACTCTTCCTCCCACTAAAACCACTGGGACCAGATCACCCTCTGATACATTGCTGGCACCTGTGACGATCTGGATGGTCTCTGTTCCCACATCCACCTGGCAGACGATCAGCTTGTCTGCATCCGGATGCTTTTCAATGGAAAGAATTTTTCCTACCACGATCTTTTCCAGGTTTTTATCTAATTCCTCATAACATTCCACATTTGATCCGGAAAGTGTCATCTTGTCCACATACTCCTGAATCGTACAGTCAAGATCCGGCACATATGCCTTGATCCATGAAATTGGTGTATTCATTCTCTATTCTCCTTCAATCATTATAAGTTATTTACCACTATTTCCGTCACGCTTTTGAAATGCGCTCCTCCAATAGTGGTAAATAACTTTCGAAAAGCAGCACATTTTTTTGACAGAGGCCCTCCTCCAGCAGACATTACGTCCATTTTCTACATGATTGGAGTGAAGCATTCTAAGAGCCGAACGGAAATCATGTGGAAAATGTCATACTATATTCACTGAAATCTTCCCAAACTTCCGCTTTAAAACTGGCTTAAGAACCTCTTGTCATTTTCATAAAGCAGGCGCATATCATCGATCTCATATTTCAGGAGCGCCACACGTTCCAGACCGATTCCAAAGGCAAAACCTGAGTAGATCTCCGGGTCGATCCCGCATGCCCTGAGCACATTCGGATGCACCATACCACAGCCTAAGATCTCGATCCAGCCGCTTCCCTTGCACATACGGCAGCCCTTTCCTCCACATTTAAAGCAGGTGATGTCCACCTCCGCGCTTGGCTCTGTGAATGGGAAATGATGAGGGCGGAATTTGACTTTTGTCTCCGGTCCAAAAAATTCAGTGGCAAACTGTTCAAGTGTCCCTTTCAGATCCGCAAAGGTGATTCCTTTGTCCACGACCAGTCCTTCTACCTGATGGAAGGACGGAGAGTGGGTAGCATCCACTTCGTCAGAGCGGAATACCCTTCCAGGCGCGATCATACGGATCGGCATTTTCCCTGTCTCCATCACACGGGCCTGTACCGGTGATGTCTGTGTCCGTAATAAAATATCTTTTGATATAAAGAAGGTATCCTGTTCATCCTTCGCCGGATGATTCTCCGGGATATTCAGCATCTCAAAGTTATACTTATCGTATTCCACCTCCGGACCTTCCACAACCTCATAGCCCATTCCGATAAATACCCTCTCCAGGTCTTCCAGGGCGATCTGGTTCGGATGGCGGTGGCCCTTTTCATGCACCTTTCCCGGAAGCGTCACGTCAATGACTTCCTTTTTGAGCTTTTCTTCCATGATCTTTTTCTTAAGCACAGACATTTCCTGCTCCAGTGCCTGTTCGATGACCGCACGTGTGTCGTTGACCATTTGTCCTACGATAGGACGTTCCTCTTTGGCAACATCCTTCATGCCCTTTAATACCTGGGTCAATTCTCCCTTTTTGCCTAGGACCGCTACTCTGATATCATTCAGAGCGTCCATGGCATCTGCTGTGTTGATCTTCTCCAAGGCTTCTTTTTTAATCGCCTCAAGTTTCTCCTTCATAATCACTTCTCCTTGTTTTATAATCTGATCTAATAGAAGAACAAAGTGGGCAAGCCCACTTCAACGCCCCAACCCCTCACTCTTTGAGGGGCTTGACAACTTTGCGTGCCAGATGCAATTTGCCGCAGGCAAATAATTTCCTTACGCATCTGTGCACAACCCGCGGAGCGTCTTTATTTCATAGGGAAGGTCGTAGAACTTTCCTATGAAATAAAAAAAATCCCATCCCTTATATAAAATATATAAGGGACGGGAATCATCTCGCGGTACCACCCTAATTCCAGGAAAAAACGACCTGGCTCTTAGTCTCCTGCGTAACGTGCAGATAACGTTATCCCCTACTGCTCTTTCAGGGATACGACTCCGGTGTGAAATTCGGGAAAGACTTCCTTACTGTGCACCTTCTCTGTCTTTATCATTCCTTATTTTATCACACAAAAGCGGAATGTCAAGACGGAAAACCGACTCTTTATCTCTCCCATCAGCCCTGCAGCGCACTGTGGAAAACCGCCTCATACAAAATCTGATAATCCTTCATGGTAAATGCAGATACATGAAAATCAGGTGAGGACAGCTCCTGTATCTTCTCCTGGATGACTTCTAAGACAGCATAATCAATATCCATGTGATCCATGACATTTTTATAAAAATCAAAATCATGTTTCTTCTGAAATAAGATACAATTTGCATGAAATAGGAATTCAAAGATCAGGCTGTTATTTAACTTGATATCAAGCTTCTTTGCAATTGCTCTCAGAGCACGGAAAAACAGTTCATTCGTTGTAAACGTATTGATTCCGGGGGTAAGCTTGGACGCAAACAAGAGATGTTTATCCGCGGATCTTAAAGTATAACTCTTTAGCTGGTTGTCTTTTAATATCTTCATCTCATCATTCTGGCTTATTAACAGGTTTGGGATGATGGAAATAATGCTGGCATTTTTCTTCACAGACAGCTTTAAAATCTCTTTCACCAGAATAAAGGAATGAAACTGGACATTATAAGACAATACCTTAGTCTTAGGAAAAAAGTAATTGGTAATGGTTTGTTTCATATCCGCGTCTGATAAGATCAGGACCCCCTGTCCCCGATTAATACTGACCGCAAATTCATATAAGTTCTCAAGGTTCGTTCGTGTCTCATTTCTTTTTCCGGATAAAACAGCAGGAAAGGTATGTATGATTCTCCGGTCAAAGAATAAATTGAAGATATTTGCGTAATTGCTTGCCAACAAATGATATTTTGAGGTAATAATCACAGGAATATGGATATCACTCATGATGAAGTGGGCATATGCCAGTATAGATTGAATCATTTTTTCTTGGGTTTTTGACAGTTTGCAGTGATTTGTCTGTGCTAATTGAAGTAGATTGTTGAACAGTGATTTCATCTGCGGTGTTTGAATATCCATAGAAGGGGTTTCCTTCACAATATCCAGACTTTTATCTTTCCGGAATACAGATAGAATCATATGTTCCACTTTTTCTTTTAAAAATGGGTCCTGGCAGAATACACTTTTATTGAATGCCTTTGTGATGCCTGAAATAAGCCTATCGCCGGAATAACTGTTCTCAGATACAACGCCAGTCACCCTGGAACAGATCAGCAGCTGCTTTGTAAAATAATCTGAAACTATATTTTTTGTTTCAGCCAAAGGCTCATTGGAGTTAAGAAACAATTTATCAAAATCAATTTCTCCGTTTGGTCTGATCTGTATCTTGTCAGGGATCTCTGCCTTTAGTTCAGGAATGGATTTTATAAAATCATCCCTTTCATTATCAAGCAGGACCGATGCATCTAACATAAGTTCATTGTTTTTGCCTGCAGTACTTGATGTATAGAGAATCCTTGAAATTGTATATAAAATCTCATTTTCTAATTGATGCAGGTTGCTGCACTTATGTAAAACCAGCTGAATGAACTGGGAAGATACAAACATTGTTTTATCTAAACGGTTGCTCTCTTTTTGGATCATACTCAATAGAATCGAAATCAACTCTGATTGCGGCCGGTCTTTTGCGGAAGGAAAGTTCAGGATGACAGGACTTATGGAATGAAGCAGGTCTGACTGTAATTCTGATGCCCCAATAAAGGCGATCATCGGCGCGTCTTTTTTATTTTTATATTGAATTTCAAGAGAATGTACAAAACCGCTTAAGATTTCAGAGTCTACGTTTTTTTGAACAAACTCGATTGCCAGGATAAAAATATTATGATCCTTTTCCATCATCTCTATGGTCTGCCTTAGATTGACGTAGATATCGCTGAATTCAATGTAATAAACCGATGATTCCCGGGAAGCCAATCCCAACGTTTTTGCACGGTTTAACATTTCTTCTAAGAAAAACTTCTTCCCCGTCCCAGCTTCCCCCTGCATAAAAAAGATCTTAAAGAAATATTTAGGGAGATAAAACACAGGCAGGATTCTGGTTACAGCTTCATATAAGGACCCATTTTGCTGACTTCCGACCATAGAAAACGACTGGACGATGGTCTGTTCTTTTGCAGGTACGTCATATCGGATGAAGTCTGAAATGGTTTCATTTTTATTCAATGTATCAGGGATGGATACAAAAGGAAAAGAGTTCCGGATGATCTCTCTTGAAATAAAAGTGGTGGGGCGTCCTGCCTTCTTGATTAATTTTCCTTCTTTATGCAGATCATTTAGGATACGTGACACATTTGTCCTGTCAATATATAACTCCAT
Organism: Anaerostipes faecis; assembly: GCF_910574135.1. NCBI lineage: Bacteria > Bacillati > Bacillota > Clostridia > Lachnospirales > Lachnospiraceae > Anaerostipes > Anaerostipes faecis. The sequence continues at coordinate 46,872 of NZ_CAJSYK010000008.1, forward strand.
GGACAGAATAAGCGCATTGCATTTTTCAAAGGTAAAATTATGATGATTGATGCATTGCAAGGTTTCTTCTTTTAAATAGGATAAAATCTTCTCTTTGTTCGTAGACATGGCCATATCTCCTGCGTATATTTGGTGCTGATTACGGTGTTTCTATAACACACACAAATTGAATCAGACGTAATTAATATACACTTATCATACACGAAACTTAAAATTTATGCAAAATCCACAGTAAAAAGCTCAAATAGAGTGTAAATCAAGTGTGTATATAAAAAATTTGCGTATATAAAGATTGTGGGTTAGGATATGCCCAAGTGATGTAAGCGCATACAGAACGAATTACCATTTAACGGATAAAGGAGGATGTAGATGACAGACATTATAGTGGCGACACACGGGAGACTTGCAGAAGGTATGATCGATGCATTGGAACTTATGATAGGGAAGCAGGAAAATATATGGTTTCTTGGATTGCGGCATGAGGACAGTATTGATTCTTTTATCAAAAGGGTCGATTCTTTCGCCGCGGACACAGATCACGATATCTTATTCATGACAGACTTATTAGGAGCCAGCCCATACAATGCCGCAGCCCAGGCGATTCATCATAACAGGGACAAACATGTTATCTGTGTGTCGGGAATTAATTTATCTATGCTGGTGGAAGCAGCTTTGAAAAGAAACGATATGAAACTGGATGAGCTGGCAGATTATCTTGTTGAGACCGGAAAACAGGGAATTGCTAAATTATCATTAAATATGGAGAAAGGAGGGACATTATGAGCAAAATAGTATTATCACGGATTGATGACCGTTTGATTCACGGCCAAGTCATGACAGCATGGGTCCAGCATATGGGAGGGAATGAAATTGTGATCGTAGACGACAAAGTCGCAAAGGATCCATTTTTAAGCGCAGTCATTACAGGTGCAGTACCAAAGCACCTAAACGCTCACGCAATGACCGTTGACGACGCCGCAGAGTATTTAGAAAAGATAAAAGATGAGGATAAAAACATCATTATTTTAGCAAAGGGACCCAAGGTTTTTCTGGATTTGCTTGAAAAAGGTGTCCAAGTAAAAGAAATCAATTTAGGCGGAATGGGTTCTACTCAAGAGCGAAAAAAATTATATAAAAATATTTCAGCAAGTGATAAAGAAAGAGATATGTTGAAGCAATTGTCAGCACAGCATGTACATGTCTATATTCAGGTCGTGCCAAATATGGAAACTGTAGAGATAAATAAAATACTTTAAACGGAGGGAGAAACATGCATATTTCAATTTTACAGGCAGTTTTGATTGGCCTGGTCTACTATTTGGGAGCAAATGGGACACCATGGCTTACTGTTAACATGAGCTGGGCGTTGAGAAGGCCTTTAATATCCGGGATCCTGGTTGGTCTTATCTTAGGCGATCCTGTCAAAGGCTGTATGGTCGGTGCGGCGATCAATGTAACCTATCTTGCACAGATTACGGCAGGCGGCGCCCAGACCATGGATGAGGGCCTGGCGGGAACTGTCGGAACAGCACTGGCAATCATTTCAAATGCGTCCACAGGAGTCGCAGTGACACTTGCAGTACCGATTTCCTTACTGGGCAACTTATTATGGATGATTTATATGACAGGGGATATTTTCATTGTCCATAGAACCGATAAAATCGCGGAGACAGGAGATGTAAAGAAAATTATTTTCTATAACATCGTTCCTTCCCAGATTTTTAAGTGCATCATTTATACCATTCCGGTAGCAATTGCCGTATACAGCGGGTCAGGTGTTATTACAAGCATGCTGCAGGCATTAAAGGGAACACCGGTGATTGATGTATTGACTACGATCGGGACAATTCTTCCTGCCCTTGGTATTGCAATGAATTTTAAAGCCATCTTATCTAACGCTGGGGCAAAAGCATACTTATATCTGCTGTTAGGTTTTATTTTATCTATTTATATCAACCTGCCGTTGGTGGTTATCGGTATTTTAGCAGTGATTATAGCACTTTTACAGAACAGCGAAAGTTCAGCTTTAAGTTAGGGAGGAATCAACATGGAAACCATAGAAAAAAAGAGATTAAGTAAAAAAGATATCATCAAGTCCTATCTGATCTGGACATTCTTCAGCCATTCAACCTACAACTATGAACGAATGCAGGCTTCCGGGGTGCTGCATACCCTGGCGCCGAGCCTGGAAAAATTATACGGAAAAGAGACACAGGAATTAAAAGACGCATGTAAACGGCACATGGAGTTCTTTAATACAGAACCTAATGTAGGAGGCTGTATCTTAGGGATTACTCTTGCCTTAGAAGAGCAAAAAGCAAACGGTGAAGATGTAGACGAAGAAATGATTTCAAGCATCAAAACAGGTTTGATGGGACCTCTGGCAGGCATCGGCGACACAATCTGGCAGGGAACGTTATCCCCCATAGCATTGGGTATTATCCTTGGAATGGCAAAGGCCGGAAACTTCTTAGGACCGATCATCTACCTAATAATCATTGGTGTTGTGCTATTCGGCCTTGGTTACTTATCCTATACCAAAGGTTACTACATGGGACGCGAAGGTATCGGAAAGATCATCGGAAGCGGTTTACTAAATAAAGTAACCGAAAAAGCAACCATCGTCGGGGCAACTGTACTGGGAGGACTGGTGGCATCTTATGTAACTGTATCCTGCGGATTAAAGTTAAATTTAAGCACAGGTACACTGGACGTGCAGACTGCGGTATTTGACAGTATCTTAAAAGGTATCCTGCCGTTGGGAATCACTCTATTAACTGTATTTATGTTGAGAAAGAAAGTCAATGTCAACGTCATATTGCTGGTGCTGATCCTAATTGGCACAGTGGGAACACTGATCGGATTCTTTTAGAGGATAAACCATGAAGATTATACTAAATGCTGACGATTTTGGATTGACTCATGAAGCAAATCTGGGAATTGCAAAAGCCTTCGATGAAGGTTTCTGCTCCCAGGCTTCTGTCGTAACCAACACGAATTATTTTGATGAGGCAGTGTCCATCGCAGAAAAAAATAACTTTAAACACAAGGTCGGCTTACATATCAATCTGTCCGACGGGACCCCGTTAACCTCCGGGATCAAGAAACTGAAACAATATGCCAGATCAGATATGTTTGATTATCATCCGGACTTTCTTCACAGAGTGACTCCAATCTACGCAGATGTCATCGCAGAGGAATTAGAAGCACAGATCCAAAAGTATCTAAGCGGAGGTTTTTCTCTGATGAATATCGACTCCCACCACTGTGCATTTTATGATATTCCGGTTCTTTACGGATTGATGCCCTTGTTAAAAAAATATAAATTTGAATCTGTCCGTTACATTGGAAACAGTTTTTTTAACGGGAGTAAATGGCGGCATTTCTACGGCGCCCAGTGGAAGAAAAAAATGGATCAGCTGCATCTTCGTCATGCAGATTATTCCAGCAGTGTGGCCACCTTTGATAAAAACCGCAAAAGCCGGAATCCTCAGCTTATGAAGGAAAAGAAGGCAGAGGTATACGTTCATCCTGTCTTAGTTGAGGGATATTTTATTGATAACTACACAGGCGGTACGCATCTTAAGGATAGTTTCAAAAAGACCAAATTAGACAAAATGAAATTTATTACATCCAGAGACTTATAAAGAAAGAAGAGATAAGAATGAAAAAGGAAGAAATTATTTTGGGAATCAAAAAAACCGGCTTAATGGCAATCGTCCGGGCAGAAACCGTGGAACGTGGTTATGAGATTGCCCAGGGATGCCTGGATGGCGGAGTCAACGTGCTTGAAATCAGCTATACCAACAACAACGCCGGAGAAGTGATCTCTGCTTTAAAAAAGAAATATAAAGATGATCTGCTTGTTGGTGCGGGTACCGTCCTAGACGGAACAACGGCCCGCCTTGCAATTATGAGCGGGGCACAATTTATCATTGCCCCCTGTTATGACGAAGGTGTCGCGCAAATTTGCAACTTATACCAGATTCCATATGCTCCGGGATGTACTTCTTATACGGAAATGCTGACGGCACTAAAGGCAGGCGCATCCTTCATAAAGGCATTTCCAATCTCCAATTACTACGGCCCCAGCTTAGCTAAAGTGGTGAAAGTCCCATGCCCCCAGGTGCCGGTTATGGCATCAGGCGGAGCTGACTTCGACAACCTTGCAGAGTGGTTTGAAAACGGAGCTGACTGCGTTGGCCTGGGCGGATTACTTACCAAAGGTTCCACAGAGGAAATTGCGGCAAACGCAAAAAAGCTGCGTGATATTGTAACAGACATAAGAAAAGGGTGAGCCTATGAAGACGATTCTAGTAACACCGAGAGGGTATGCAAAATACGGCAGTAAAGCAGGAAAACGTTTAGAAGCACTTGGCTATGAAATGGACGTCAATCATACAGGCAGACCACTTCCAAAAGACGTGTTTGCAGAAAAAGCAAAGCGGGCGTACGGGATCATCGCGGGCGTTGACGAACTGAATGAAGAACTCCTCCGGGAATGCAGGCACCTGAAAGCCATTGTGAAATTCGGGGTTGGGACCGATAACATCGATCTTTCTGTCTGTGAAGAACTTGGGATTAAAGTCGGCCGCTGTATCGGAACGAATTCCAATGCAGTCGCAGAACTCACCATCGGAATGATGTTTGCGGCGGCAAGACATATTGTGAGCAATGCTATGAATGTCAAAAGTCACGGATGGAACAAACCAACGGGACTGGAACTCTTTCATAAGAAAATCGGTATTATCGGGTTTGGCAATATCGGAAAACATGTCGCGAGAATAGCAAACGGGATTGGAATGGAAGTTCTTATCTATGATGTGTTTGACGCTGCCCAAGATGTACTGGCTGAATACAACGCAAAACAAACATCTGTGGAACAAATCCTGAAGGAATGTGATTTTATCTCCATCCACGTGCCGCTTACACAAGAGACAAAGGACATGATCTCAATCAAAGAATTTAAAATGATGAAGGACACGGCTGTTTTAGTAAATGCAGCCCGGGGTGGAATTGTAAACGAATATGCACTTTACGAAGCATTAAAAAACAAGGAAATCTACGCCTGTGCATCCGACGTCTTCACCTCAGAACCTCCCCAGAGGGAACCTTGGATTGATGAGCTGCTCAAGATGGATCACTTTATCCAGACGGCCCACATCGCATCCCGTTCAGTAGAGTCTGAAATCAATACTGTGAATGCAGCAACTGATACGATGATCCAGCTTTTACAGGATCAAAGTAAATAATTCTCCAGAAAAAAGATCTTCCTGCAGACATCTGCAGAAAGATCTTTTTTACATATAAGTCCTATTTCTATTTTTTTAATGTCAGCACTTTTGTTCCGGCTTCCAGTTGCCCGGTATTTTCTATGGTGATGCTTGTATACTCTTCACTGTTGCTCACCACCACCGGTGTTGTGACAAAATAACCCTCCTGTTTGATCTCTTCAAGATCAAACTCAGCGATCCGGTCCCCTTTTCTCACTCTCATGCCTGGCTCTACCTTCACATGATGATATTTCCCGGCAAGTTTCACCGTATCAATTCCCATATGGACCAGGACCTCAGCACCGCCCCCGGACGTGATGCAGATGGCGTGCTTTGTATTAAACACCGCAGTGACCGTGCCGTCTACAGGCGAAATCAGGTTTCCGTCAGAAGGTCTTACGGCAAATCCCTGCCCGAGCATCGCTTCTGCAAAGACCTCATCTTCCACTTCATCCAGTTCTACTACTTCTCCATTGACCGGCATACAGACAGTTTCCACTGCCACCTCCGGCACCTCTTCTGCCACAGGGACTCTCGGTGCTTCCGCCGCTCTGTCAGACAAGCTGCTTGCCAGATAATCTTCCAGATTGGACTTTATCACAGTGACCATTGGTCCATAAATGATCTGAACCCCGTCGCCTTTCTTTACGATGCCCCGGGAGCCGCTTTCTCTCAAGATTCTGTCGTTTACCCTGCCAGGATCCGAGATCGTACACCTAAGACGCGTCACACAGCAGTCCACATCTTTCACATTTGATTTACCGCCCAGGCCGGCAACGATCAGAGCCGATATATCAGACCCGTCAATTTCAGGGCTGCCCTCCAAAGGTTTCTCAGCCACATCAGCTCTGGTATATAATTTTATATTCTGGTCTTCCTTTTCCCGCCCCGGAGTCTTCAGATCCAGCTTCCTGATCAGAAAACTGAATAAAAAATAATATACTGTAAAATATACAATCCCCACCGGAATGAACATGAGCCAGTTTGTCTTCGACTGACCCTGCAGGGTACCGAACAGGAACATATCAATGATGCCTCCGGAAAATGTCAGGCCCACACAGATCTTCAGCATATGCATGAGCATATATGCAGCTCCCGCGAAAACGCAGTGGATCGCATACAATCCAGGCGCCACAAATAAAAAGGTAAACTCAAGGGGTTCCGTGATGCCTGTGAGCATCGACGTCAGCGCCGCAGAGGCCAGCAGGCCGGCCACCGCTTTTCTCTTCTCCGGCCTTGCACACCTGTACATCGCAAATGCGGCACCCGGCAGTCCAAAGATCATCAGCGGAAATTTGCCCGTCATAAATCTAGTAGCCGAAACCGCAAAATGAGTTGTCCCAGGATCCGCCAGCTGGGCAAAAAAGATATTCTGGGCGCCTTCGACCATCTTTCCGCCGATCTCCATTGTGCCGCCTAACGAAGTCTGCCAGAACGGCAGATAAAATACATGGTGCAGGCCGAACGGGATCAGTGCCCGCTCCATGACCCCGTAGATAAACGTACCGAAATACCCGGAAGCGCTGACCATGCCCCCTGCCGCGTACATTGCATCCTGGATGGGAGGCCAGATAAAATACATCAGAATTCCCACAAATACAAATACGACCGTACAGATCACAGGCACAAATCTTGTCCCGCCGAAAAAGGACAATACTTCCGGAAGCTTGATCTTATAAAATTTATTATGCAGCGCAGAAACTCCAAGTCCAACGATAATACCGCCGAACACTCCCATCTGCAGGGAAGTGATCCCCAGAACAGACGCCGTTGCACCCTCACGCATGGCTTCTGCTCCTCCGTTTAAAGAGATCATGGCCGATATGGACGTGTGCATGATAAAGAACGCGATAGCCCCTGCCAGCGCAGCTACTTCTTTTTCAGCTCTTGCCATGCCCACGGCTACCCCGATGGCAAAGATCAGCGGCAGGTTCCCAAACACAGCATTCCCGCAGTCCCCGCAGACTTTCAAGATTGCGTACGGAATCGTATCCGGTCCCATAATCCCCATCAGGCCATAGGCGTTGAGCATTGTTTCATTTGTCAGTGATTGTCCGATTCCCAGCAGCAGCCCGGCCACAGGCAGGATTGCGATCGGAAGCATGAAGGACCGTCCCACACGCTGTAATACACCGAATATTTTGTCTTTCACATTTTCCCTCCTAAAATACCTCATATCAAAGACATACCTGATTTTTCGGCTTTATAATTCAGGTCACAGCGTTGCGATCATAACATCCATTGTCCCGCCGAAAACAGTTTCCTTCTGATCCGAACAGATAAGGAAATGATCTCCCTTTTTAACACCCTGTCCATCGATCATCCCTTCTCCTTCTATCACGCTGACCATCTGGAACGGCGCATCGTTTTCTACTGTATTTTTACCGTTTAACCGATAGCAGTCCACTTTAAAAAATTCGCTCTCAACATATCTTACTTTCGTTCCGTTTTCCAGCTGAGTTTCACAGAAGGATTTGCTGCTGCCAATCTGTGCAGGCACATTGGTAACGTCTATGGACTGCTGTACATGCAGCTGTCTTTCGTTGCCGTCCTGATCCTTGCGGTGATAATCATAAACGCGGTAAGTGATATCGGAGGACTGCTGGGCTTCATAGATCAGAGATCCGCTGCAGATGGCATGCAGTGTCCCGGAAGGGATGTAAAAGAAATCCCCCTTCTCGATGGCAAAGGAATTCAGGAGATTGTCATAGTCGTCTTCCTCGATTGCTTTGATAAACTCATCCTTTGTTTTCGCGTGATGGCCCATGACCATCTTAGTGCCCTCATCTGCCTGAAGCACATACCAGCATTCTGTCTTTCCCAGAGAGTCTTCGTGAACCCTTGCATACTCATCGTTGGGATGAACCTGCACGGATAAGTCATCTCTGGCGTCAATGATCTTTACCAGCAGAGGGAATTCCTCTCCCTCTATATTGCCGAACAGTTCCCGGTGGTGTTCAAAAAGCCATGACAGTGTCTTACCGGCAAACTCACTGTTTTCAATCGTACAGTCACCGTTTTTATGGGCAGAGACCGCCCAGCACTCCCCCGTATGGTCGCTGGGGATCTCGTATCCATACACATCCTTAAGCTTATGTCCGCCCCAGATCATTTCTTTAAACACCGGTTTCATTTTTAGAATATGTCCCATAATCTTATCCCTCCTAAGACTTATTTGTTAAACTTGGCTTTTAACTTCTTTTTGATCACTCCAAAAAAGCTTAAAGAGCGGACCATATGGTCTGGCGCAACATACTTGCTGACCGCACGCAGCACTTTCTTCGGCTCTTTTGAGGCAAAAGAATAGGTTCCGTTTTCTTTTGTCTGGATCGCATAGCGCGGAATGTGTTTTCCCTTAAACATGACTGAGGCAATCACGTAATCAACTTCCTTCCATGGAATCTGAATATAATCATTTACATTCCGGTCATTATAAAATTCAAATCCTTTATCGCCGATCATGATCTTTCCATAACTGTTCAGACCGTGATAAGAAGTTCCGCTGATCACCAAATCTACTTTTGTATTTATTGACTGAGCCATAGCAACTCTCCATTTCTAATTTATTCTTATACAGTATCCTAAACATTATATCACGATATTGTTCAGTAAACAAAGTGGGAAAGTCCACTTCAAAGAATAAAAAAAGTTCGGATTGCTCCGAACTTTTTTCATTAGCTTATAACAATCCGATAAGGTGTCCGCCAATACCAACTAAGAATAATGCGATGATAATGATGATCGGTGAAACATTTTTCTTCAGCAGCCACATACAGAATAATGTTAATAATAATGGAACTAATCCAGGAATCAAAGAATCCAGGTTGTTCTGTAAAGTTGTGATCTTGGTAGGGGTCAGTGACAGGCCTGATGCATACTGCTCAAATGCCTGCTGGATCCCCTTTGCTCCCTCAGGAAGCTTGCCCCAGTCAATGTACGCTCCCTCACTTAATGTAACTTTAGATACTACCGGCTGGAAACTGATGGATACCCATCGCTGAACCAGTGATCCAAGGATAAACATACCGAGGATAGATGCACCTTTTGTGACTTTCTGCAGTAATCCGCCGGAAAGGTCTTCTGTGATCTTTGCGCCGGCTTTGTATCCGAATTCCTGTGTGTACCACATGAACCCCCAACGGATCACGTTCCACAGTACGAAGAATAAGATCGGTCCTAAGATGTTTCCTGTCATTGCGAGGGATGCACCGAGAGCTCCGAGGATCGGACGTACGGTAAACCAGAATACCGGATCTCCGACACCGGCCAAAGGTCCCATCATACCGACTTTCACACCCTGGATCGCTGCGTCATCGACCTCTGCCCCATTTGCACGCTCTTCCTCTAATGCCAGTGTAACACCGATAACCGGAGAAGCAACATACGGATGCGTGTTGAAGAATTCCAAGTGACGTTTTAATGCCGCTGAGCGTTCTTCTTCTGTCTTATATAACTTTTTGATCGCCGGGATAATTGAAAATGCCCAGCCACCGTTCTGCATACGTTCATAGTTCCAAGAACCCTGAAGGAAGGTAGAGCGCAATGCAACGGACAATCGTTCCTTCTTACTTAATGTAACTTTTTCTGCCATTTTTCATACCTCCTTCAATTAATAATTATTCAGAATATCGCCGAGCGGATCACCAGTATTGCTTCCTCCGCCGCCTGAAGAACCGCCGCTCTCAGACAGTGTAAGGTAAATCAATGCCAGAGATACACCGATAGCTCCCAATGCGATCAATGTCAGATCTGAAAGTGCAGCAACACAGAAACCGATTGCAAAGAACGGCCAAACTTCTTTTGTTGCCATCATGTTGATAACCATCGCATAACCAACGGCTACGACCATTCCACCGCCGATTGCCATACCGTCTGTAAGCCATGCCGGCATAGATGTCAGGAATTTCTGAACGGTTGTTGCCGGGATAAACAGAAGCGCTCCCGCCGGAATCGCAATACGGAGTCCCTGCATAGCGATGGCAATGATATGCCACAGTTCAACACCTTTGAAATTTGCTTTTTCAGCAGCTGCATCCATACGGTGAACACATGCCACGGAAAGTGTACGTACAACCATTGTTAAGAATAAACCTGCAACTGCCAAAGGAATCGCAACTGCGATGGCAGTGCTGACACCTGAGGTGCCCTGTCCTCCAAGGACTAAGATGATAGCGGAAGCTACAGAAGCTAACGCGGCATCCGGTGCAACAGCGGCGCCGATGTTTGCCCATCCCAAAGCGATCATCTGTAATGTACCGCCCAAAATAATACCTGCTTCTAACTGACCGGTCACAAGTCCAATTAATGTACACGCAACCAACGGCTGATGGAACTGGAATTCATCCAGAACTCCTTCCATACCAGCTAGAAAGGCAACTATAATAACTAATACGATTGAAATTGCTGACATTATAATTCCTCCTCTATTTTCTGAATGTGTGAAGCCTAAGCTAACTCGGCTTCTGCTTTTTTAATGATCTCATCCATGTTTTCTTTAGAATCGCTCGGCACCTTGCGGACATCAAAGCCGATTCCATGTTCCTTTAATTTTGCAAAAGTCTTGATGTCTTCTTTTCCGAGAGATACAACTTTGCTCACGGCTACTTTTCCGACAGAATGAGCCATGGAGCCGATGTTGAGTTCCTTGATGTCCACTCCGCCTTCGATGGCACGGAGAGCATCCTGAGGCGTCTCAAAAAGCAGCAGTGCTTTTGTGTTTCCAAAGCGGGGGTCTTTTGAGACCTCGATCATTTTGTTCACAGGAACAACATTGGCGCGTACCCCTGGAGGTGCAGCCTCCTGAATCAGTTTTTTACGCAGATCGTCATGCGCTACCGAATCGGATACGACGATGATCCTGTTCGGCTGTGTTGTCTTTGTCCATGCAGTTGCCACCTGTCCGTGAAGCAGACGGGAATCAATGCGGGCAAGCACAAATTTGATATGTCCGTCTCCTAATACGGTTCCTTCCGGGATTGCTCCCTGAGGCTGTGCTTCTGCCTGCTGTCCGGCTGCCGGTTCCTCCTTCGGTTCCAGAGACTCCGGATAGATGCGCACCCCTTCTTTTCCGCTTCCGGCGATCTGAACCGCAACTTCGTGAGCTGTCTCCATCGTCATGCGTGAGCCATAGGCATCGATCAGCATCGGCAAGTTTAAGCCGGCTACAATCGCCCATTTGTCCTCATGTTCTGATACAAGTCCGTTTGCCTGATTGAATGGAGTTCCTCCCCAAAGATCGACTAAGAATAATACTTCGTCCTGACTTTCAAAAGAAGCGATTGCATCTTCCATCTTCTTTCTGATGTCATTTGGCCCTTCGCTCGGCTGCAGTGTTACAGCTGCCACATCGGGCTGGTCACCGAAGATCATGGATCCGGACTGCATAATACCATCCGCAAATCCGCCATGCGTAGCAAGAATAATTCCTACCATTTAAACATTCCTCCTTTTCTAATTATCTTTCGGAATCTTTATTCTTTTATATTAACCAAGAATTCAGGTTCCTATTTATAAAATCCCCCGCTGGGGGTGATTTTGCGTGAAACATTAATGAAATAAAAAAACCTGACTCAAACACCGGATCTTTTCAATCCACACAGCTCAACAAATTTTGCAAAACATATGGATTCAAAAATCCTTCGGTTTGAATCAGGTTTAGCCTGCATTACCAGTAACAATCCTTATTCTAAATCAATATGAACTTTTATCTTGTAATCACTCTCTTGATATGGACGGTGAGATACATCATTTCCTCATCCGTTATATCATGGTTGCATGTATTCTTTATATAAACTCTGATCTTTTCCACACAGTCAAGACATTCCTGATACTTGTTTCGGATAATCTCCTGGAACTCTGTGTCGTCACTCTCCACTTCATTGCCCGTAAAGATCCTCTGTGCAAAAAACTTCAAGTGGGTGATAAATCTTTCGTAAAAAACGGATTCTTTATCCATCTGGTCAGGAAAACACTCGTCAACGATCTTTAAGATATTCTGCGTAAGCTTGGTCATGGAAACCATCTCCGTCATATCCAAATCCAGTTCTGCATTGACAATATGCAGTGCGATAAACGCCGCTTCATCCTGCGGCAGAGTGACCTTTAGCTTCCGCTCGATCATGCGGATGGCAGCCTGCCCGATCAGATATTCCTGGTAGTAGAACTTCTTAATCTCCCATAAAAAGGGATTCTGGAAGGGAACACCCATCTCTACCCGTTCAATGGCAAAATTAATATGGTCTGTGAGAGAAATATAAATATTGTCATTGATATTCTTTTGCAAAGTGTCTTTTGCATATTGAATAATTTCATTACATATTTCCAATCGTTCTATGGGGATGTCTGCTACCATCTGCTGAAAGCGATGTGTCATCCCATGGTCTTTCATTATGTAAGTCTTCTCGACTTTATCTGAGTCGATCACATCTCCGGGATGTCTCCGAAAGCCCAGTCCTCTTCCCATTAGCACCACTTCACGATGGCTGTTATCTTCTGAAATTACAATATTATTATTTATAATTCTTGTAATTTGCACAGTTCCACTCCGTATTGTAAAATATTCAGTTAAGAAAAAAAATAAACCACACCTATCGAAATCTATCTGTATAAATCTCATAAGTTGGTTTAGCCTGCATTACCAGTAACAATCCTTCTTTCGTATTCCTTAACTTATTTCCAATTTTATCAAACCCTGCCCCCTATGTCAACCACTTTCTTTATAATCTGTTTATAAATTTTTAAGATTTATTCTATATAAAACAAAGCTTCCTCTCCTGCTGTCCCGGTATTCCTATGGCGTTCAGCTTTTTCTTGAGTATTTCAAACGCTTATGATAGAATATATAAACTATTTGTATAAAATAAAATTTTGCTATATTAATATGATCTGAGAGGTATTTATATGTTAAAGTTAATCGCCCTTCTGAATTCCGTGATCGCGAAAGCTCAGAAGGATCATATCACTGCCTTTTCCGCTCAGGCAGCATTCTTTACGGTGCTTTCTTTTTTCCCGTTCCTGATCGTTGTGCTGAGCCTGATGCGCTTTGTTCCCGTGACGCCGAAAGACCTGATCGACCTTGTAAACTACTATCTGCCGGAACAGTACAGTGTCAGCCTGGTTGCCGTCATCAATTCTTTATATGGAAAAATCACGACAACATACATGTCATTCACGATCATCACACTGCTGTGGTCCGCATCAAAAGGTATCCTTTCCATGATGACCGGTCTGAACACGATCCACGAGATCCCGGAAAAACGGAATTACTTTGTGCTCCGGTTTATCTCCACTATGTATATTGCGTTCATTGCGGTAGCTGTCCTGATCGGGATTATTGTGCTCTTATTCGGAAACACACTGCTGAACCAGCTGTATCAGTTTTATCCGTTTCTGTCCAACCAGCATATTATATTTTTGCTGATCCGTTTCGGCATTGCATTTTTAATATTTTTCCTGGTATTTTTCATCATGTACCGCTTTCTTCCAAGTGAACACTTCAAAGCCAAGCAAGTGATGCCGGGAGTGATATTCAGCTCTGCGGGATGGATCATTTTATCCTCCCTGTTTTCAATCTATTTTGATAACTTTAAATTTTTCAGCATTATGTACGGAGGGCTTACCGGTATTCTGCTCACCCTGTTCTGGCTGTATTTTTGTATGATGATTCTGTTCATCGGAGCCGAACTAAACCAATATATTATGAAAAACCGCAAATAAAAAAGAGGAACTTTTCTTCCAGGACACTGACAGAAAAGTTCCTCTTTTTTCGCTACTAGAACAAAGTGGGCAAGCCCACTTCAACGCCCCAACCCCTCACTCTTTGAGGGGCTTGACAACTTTGCGTGACAGATGCAATTTGCCGCAGGCAAATAATTTCCTTACGCATCTGTGCACAACCCGCGGAGCGTTTTTATTTCATAGGGAAGGTCGTAGAACTTTCCTATGAAATAAGAAATTCCTACGGAATCCCCTAGAGAATGAAATGTTCCGGGACTCCGTCTTTATACGGAATCCGCACTTCCCCCTGAATCAGAGGTCTTAAATAATCCACCAGCTCCTCCTTGATGTCGTGTCCGTCCTCTGTAATCCATTCAAGAGGCACTGTCTTTTCAACATTTGCAATCTTGGACAGATCGGCCAGTACGATCTCCACCTGGTAGTTATCTCCCGGCATTCGTTTTAAAGCGGACATCTTGCCGGTCTCGCCCCGGATGGCGCTGACGGCGGCAAAGGCCCCCAGATTTCTGGATTCGATGATGTCTGTTTCACTCAGCATGTATCCGGCGCAGCGCTGAAGGATATTGAGTTCCACAGAGCGGACCTTGCAGCCGATCTTATCCGTTATCACCTGCTCCAGGTATTTTCCGATGCCCGACAGGTATTTATGTCCAAAAGCATCTTCTTTCCCGGACTTCATTTCTTCTCCGACGTAATTTCCCCGGGCATCCTTTAATCCTTCGCTGACTGCAATGATGATGTTATTTTCCCGATCCAGCGCTTCCTTTACATCTTCCACAAAACGTTCCGTATCAAATGCCCTCTCACACAGGTAGATCAGCTGGGGCACATTTCTCGCTTCATTTCTTGCGAGGGCCGCACTGGCCGTCAGCCATCCTGCATTGCGCCCCATGACTTCCACAACCGTCACAGACGGAATATCATAGACATAGCAGTCGCATGCAATCTCTGTAAAAGCGGTGGCAATGAATTTGGCCGCAGAGCCAAAACCCGGACAATGGTCTGTCTCTCCAAGATCGTTGTCGATGGTCTTCGGAGCTCCCATGATCTTGATATCATCCACTCCGTGTTCCCGACAGTACACGGAAAGCTTATAGACGGTATCCATAGAATCGTTTCCGCCGGTGTAAATAAAATATCCGATATTATTTTTCCTTAAGATCCGGATGATCTCCTCAAACTCTCTCTTATCTTCTTCCGGATTTTTCAGCTTCCAGCGGCAGGACCCCAGCGCAGCTGCCGGAGTCATGGCCAGCAGATCTCTTGTTTCAGTTTTTTTGCATATGTCATCCAGTATCACAAAATTCTCGTTTAATACTCCTTTGATCCCATTCAGTGCACCGTATACATGTTCTACCCGGCTGCTCGCAAGCCCTGCGTCGATCACGCCGGTAATGGTGGCATTGATCGCCGCCGACGGTCCTCCTGACTGTGCCACTAGCATGTTTTTCATCCTTAATGTCCTCCTCATTCAGCTGCAAAATTTCTGCACATATTCTAAAATTCTATTTTTTATTATATCGTGTTATAATAAAAATCACAACAATAAAAGGAGGTTCTGAATTATGACTACACCGCTGGCTAGACTTCAGAAATCTATGATTGAAAAGAATCTTACGTATTATTTGATTCCCAGTGAAGATCCCCACCAGTCCGAATATGTGGACGATCACTATAAGTGCCGCCAATTCATCTCCGGATTTACCGGATCATCCGGAGCAGTCCTGGCAGAGCAGGCCGAAAGCCGGCTCTGGACGGATGGGAGATATTTTACCCAGGCGGAAGCACAGATCGATCCTGAACAAATGAAGCTGATGAAGATGGGTGTTTCCGGCGTTCCGACTATACTTGAATATCTCACAGAGCATCTCAGTGAGGGCGATGTCCTCAGCTTAAACGGCCGTATGATCAATACCGCTTACGGAAGAAAACTGTCCAGGCTGGCCGCTTCAAAAAAAGCAGTCCTGGAAACAAATCATACTCTCGCAGAGGATCTCTGGACCGGCCGCCCGGATGCCGCAGCATCCCCGATTTTTATCCATGAAGATATTTATGCCGGGGAATCTGTGCCGTCGAAGCTCAAAAGAATCCGCAGCTGTATGGAGACAGTTTCCGCAAGGGCCCATTTTATCGCCTCCCTGCTTGATATCGCATGGATCTTCAATCTGCGCGGCAATGACATGCCCTGCACGCCTCTGTTTTACAGCTATGCGTGGATCACACAGGAAAGCTGCTGCCTATTTGTGAGGGAAACCTGTCTTTCAGAAGAAGTAAGACGCCGTCTGGAACAGGATAAGATAACGATTCTGCCTTATGAACAGATCGATTCTTTCTTAAAAAAACAGGAGGGAAGCATACTGATAGATCCGGATACCGTAAACTACAAGCTTTACCTGGAACTCGAAAAAAACCAGATCATTTTTGGCGAAAACCCTTCTTCCGGCATGAAAGCGGTGAAAAATGAGACACAGATCAAGGGGCTTAAAGAATGTCACTTGTCTGACGGCATTGCCATGACCAGGTTCATGTTTTGGCTGAAGCAAAACATCGGTTCTGTTCCTATGACTGAACGTTCCGTCCAGGACCGTCTGGAAGAGGAGCGCAGAAAGCTGCCTCTGTATCAGGGACCAAGCTTTGATACCATCTGCGCCTACAAAGACCACGCGGCTATGATGCACTACTCTTCCACTGAAGAATCCGATGTCTGCCTGGAACCGGAAGGAATGCTTCTGATCGACTCGGGCGGCCAGTATCTGACCGGAACGACGGATGTCACCCGCACTTTTATCTTAGGTGATATCTCCGAAGAAGAGAGACGGAACTTTACGCTCGTATTAAAAAGTATGCTGTCCCTCTCCGATGCCAAATTTCTTCTTGGATGCCGGGGAAGCAGCCTGGACATCTTGGCCAGAGGCCCCCTCTGGGAAGAAGGAATCGACTACCGGTGCGGAACCGGACACGGTGTCGGACATTTTCTCGGAGTCCACGAAGGCCCCAACGCCTTCCGCTGGCAGGTCAGAGATAATCAGCTGGATGCAGTCCTGGTGCCCGGCATGGTTACAACCGATGAGCCGGGAGTGTATATCCCGGGAAAATACGGAATCCGTACAGAAAACATGCTCCTGTGCAGAAAGCAGCGGCAGAATGAATACGGCAGCTTTTTAGAATTCGAGCACCTGACGTTGGTTCCTATTGATATGGACGGGGTTGATGAGGCGCTGCTCAATGATAAAGAAATCCGTCTCCTCTATGCCTATCACCGGCTTGTCTTCGACAGTCTCTCTCCTCATCTCACTGATGAAGAGGCCAGCTGGCTGTATCATTTTCTGAAAATCCAAAACAGCTGATTTTTATGCCGAATTCAAAAATCCCATGGTTCTTTTGACAGAATGAACCATGGGATTTTCTATTTTAAGGGGTTAGGGAGATGAGGTGTGGGCTTGCCCACTTTGTCCTTTATGAAAAGAATTTTTCTCCGAGGGAGATCATGAACGGCAGCGTGGCAACCGCTGCGATGGTGGAAACTGCAAATAATTCTGCCGCGTAACCCACATCCTTCTTAAACTTCACCGCAAACATGGTCGTGATCGCCGCAGTCGATGCGGATGAGGCAAGCAGCGACAATATTTTAAGATCCTTGGATACCGGTACGAAAAGAAGGATCAAAAACATGACCATAGGCACGAGAAGGAGCCTCAATGCCGTCATAACATAAATCCTCGGTCTTGTCAGTGTCTTCAAAAGATTTGTCTGCGCGATGGCAGTTCCGGATATGATCATCGCCAGGGGTGTATTCATATCAGCGATAGCCTTCAGCGGATTGTAGACCAGAACAGGGAATTGAATCTGAAGAAGGTAACAGAAAAGTCCTGCAAATGTTGCGATCATAACAGGTGCTTTGAATAATTCTTTGACCGATCCCAGGTTAAATGTCCCCTGCATACTGGCAGCTCCGTGGGACCAGATAAACAGATTCTGTGCGGCAATAAACGCTGTTATGTAAATAACCCCCTTCGGACCCAGCACCGCCTGGGCCAGAGGTATCCCCATAAAACCACAGTTCGGGTACACAATGCTGAACCGTTCCAGAACTGTCCGATCATTATCCTTTCCTCGGATCAGCAGATAGGACAAAACGATCGCTGCCGCATGTGCCGCAATTCCTAAAACAAAGGTAACCAGAATTCCATGAAATATGTCTGCATCAAACTCAATCTGAAAAGAAGTGAGCACCACAAATGGAATGACTAAGTAAAGGGTGATATTGGAAAGATCCGTGCTTCCCCGTTCGGTTATGAGGCCCGCCTTATAGGCGGCTGCCCCCACAGCCATCATACAAAACATCATGACGATCTGTCCGAATACAATTGAAACAATATTCATGAATTTCCCTCTTAATCTTCGTCTTCCGATCCAATCCACTCGTTCTTAATGTTTTGGTAGGTGCCCTCTGTGTTCAATACCTGAAGCGTCACATTAAACTTGCCGATAGAAGGATCTTTCTTCCGGAACATAATCCCATAGTTGCTCTCTGCTGAGTTAAGCTTCTCATCGAGGGCGGAGATTTTGTCTCCTTTATAATTTGCCATAAAATAATCCACGCCTGTTGCATCATAGACCGTAGCATCGATCTTTCCTTTTTCAAGATCTTTGAATACCTTGTCCATGGATGGATAAACCTTAATCTTATTCTCCTCAGAAAGGTTAGTCTGTGCATATTCTTCGTTAGAGGTTCCCTCCTCCACCCCTATGGCTTTTCCGACCAGTTCTTTTCTGTCTGTTATATTTTTATCTGTATTGACCATAACTTTTAATGTATTTTCAAAATAGACATCGGAGAACTGAAACTCCTTTTGGCGGCTGTCCGTAATACAAATGCCGGAGATAGCAAGATCGATCTTCTTCTCCCTGAGCAGATCCGTAAGCTTCCTCATCGGAGCGACGCGAAGCTTGTACTCAAAGCCCAGATACTGGCTGATCCCCTTTATCAGATCGATGTCAAAACCTTTCATCTCCCTGGTTTTTTCATCTCTTACTGAAAACGGCGCCATACCGTCGGACACACCGATAATCAGCTGTCTTCCCTTCATGGAATCTTTTACTTCTGATGCTGTTATGTTTTCTTTTTTGACATTTTTATCTTCTGTCTTTTCCTTGTCCCAGGGAAAATTGCAGCCCCCCAAACAAAAAACAAGACATATCATCATACAAATTAGCAGTAATTTTTTCATGATATGATTCCTCATTTCTATATTTTCTTCTTATCATAATATCATTGGTAAATATGGGTGTCAAACGGTCTGGCAATTTTTTCATCGTATAAATCCATTTTGATTGGTGAATGATTTTAATATATCGTTCGCAAGAACAATTTACAAATGGAGGAATTATCATGGCACTTAATAAAGTTGAAATCTGCGGAGTCAATACTGCTTCTCTTCCTTTACTCACCAATGAAGAAAAAGAAGAACTGTTCATAAGGATCGAACAGGGTGACCAGGAAGCAAGGGAACAATACATCAAGGGCAATTTAAGGTTAGTTTTAAGTGTCATTCAACGTTTTTCCGGCAGCAATGAGAATGCCGACGATCTGTTTCAAGTTGGATGTATCGGGCTTATGAAAGCCATCGACAATTTTGACCGCTCCCTGAACGTTAAATTTTCCACCTATGCGGTTCCGATGATCATCGGAGAAGTGCGGCGTTACCTGCGTGATAATAATTCCATGAGAGTCAGTCGTTCACTCAGGGATATTGCCTACAAAGCCATCACGGCAAAGGAGGCCCTCACGAAAAAATTCAACAAAGAGCCTACCATCGAAGCCATTGCTGAGGAAATCGAAATGAAAAAAGAGGATGTACTCTTCGCCCTGGATGCCATCGCCACACCTCTTTCTCTTTATGAGCCGGTGTATCAGGACGGCGGAGATACTCTGTTTTTAATGGATCAGGTAAAAGACAAGAAAAACAAAGAAGAATTGTGGGTAGAATCCATCGCATTAAAAGATGCCATGGAACATCTCCCTGAACGGGAATACAACATCATCAAGCTCCGCTTCTTTGACGGCAAGACGCAGACCGAAGTAGCCGATGAGATCAGTATCTCACAGGCTCAGGTCAGCCGGCTGGAAAAGAATGCGCTGAAACATATGAAGCACTATCTGGATTAAAACAGCACAGGGACATTTCTCAATCAAACGAAATGTCCCCCTTTCTTCCCCATATTTTGCAAAATCATAACGGCTGTGCTCATTTTTTCCCCTGAAAATAAATACAGCATATCGGCCCGGCGGCAGTTCAAAGAATGGCTTGTTAAAAACCAATGTCGTGATGTCTGTATGGAATCTGCCGGAAAATATTAGATTCCTGTATTTAACCTTTTATATTCCCTGTAAACCGATACGTATCCTGCGTAAATTTACAAGATACATCTGCTGCTTTTTGATACAGATCAGCATTGACGATTACAGTTTCCTATCACAAATAGCTACCACGATTGAATGAGCCTTGATATGACAATAAAACCGATAAGGGAGATAGCACATGAAAGCTGTGTATCTCCCTTTAGTTCTTCATCAACTTGCATATGTAATTTCTTTAGTCCTCTATCCCGTCTGCTATTGATAGCTGAACGTGATACATGATACAGTTCTGAAATTTCTCTGTCGTTCATGACTTGAAAAGATACAAATTCATGCAAATACTTATCATTCATACTATGTTCAATCTGTTTCATTTCAGACAATTCACAAAACAGTACTTCCTGTTTAGAACGCCTAGCAATTTGAATTGTATCTGCTGTTTTTGTGGTATTTTATCATAAAAGATTGATAGACAGCCCCATTGTCACGAAACACAAAGTTGCAGAATTCCTGAAGCTGTTCCTTGGAATAGAGGTCAAACGGAAGTTCAAATAGTTTCTTTTCTACTGTTTCTCTGATGTAGGGCAAATCTTAAATATATGCACATTCCGTTTCAATTTTCATGTCCTCAAAAATATCTCTTTCCATAAAATTTCTCACAGTCTTTATCTGCTTTTGCGTAATTTCCTTACTGTGAATATGCCAGCCAACAGACCAAGAGATACGAACATGAGTGCAAGCCATGTTGTCATATTTGTGCTGTCGCCAGTTTTAGGGCTGTTAGACGTTGTCTGTTTATCTGTACTAATTGGTTTCTTATCTGTATCCGTTGCAGACGGTTTCTCGTTATCGTCTGTCGTTGGCTTCTGCGTGTCTTTTGCCTTGACAGTAACGGTAATCGTCTTTGTTGCGGAAGCGCCCATACTATCCATTACTTTGTAAGTAACTTGGTATGTTCCTGCTTTTGATGTATCTACATTACTGCGCAATACCTCAATTTTCGCTGTAAGATCGCCATCTTCGGTATCTGAAGCAGTAACATCTTTCAGAGGGTCAAAGGTATCGCCTACAGTCAAAGTCTTATCCTCTGCCATGATTGCAGGAACTGCATTCAAAGGCTCCATCTTCTTCAACCATTTTGCATACAGTGTTATGTGTCTTGTAACAGGAGCGGAAAAATCATACTCGCTTTCATCGCTGTAATTACTGTCTGTGTACCAGCCGCCAAATACATATCCTTCCTTTTCAGGAGCACTCGGTTCATTGGCCTTTTCACGCAAAGGTACATTTTCTATATATTTTCCATCCTGCTCAGAATAAATGTCCCTTGTTTCTGTCCACTCTCCCTCCTGCAGTTCATAGGTAACGACAAGCATGCCGGGAACTCTGTAGGATGCAACCAGCGCTAGCCCACTAGTTGTATTGTCAGTATCTGCCGTTTCTCCATCTTCGCTTGGAGTGTAACGCGAATCTGCTGCATCCCAATACCAACCATCAATTCTAAAGTTTTGATTGTCTGCCAAATATTCTTTGTCCATATCCTTGGCGTTCGGCAATGTTATTATAGAGTCTTTCGTTAAATAAACATCTGCTGCATAACCGCCTGCGGTATTGTTGCAGATAATATTGCCTTTGCTGTCGGTGGATACCGTACTTGCACTGCTGACATACAGTCCGCCGCCACTACCGGTGTATGCTTTATTGCCGCTGACTTCGCTGTTTTCAAAAGTGATCGTACTTTTCGAAGCTAATATGCCTCCGCCATTGTGAGCCTCATTGCTATTGATCGTGCTGTCAGACAACCTTACATCTTTACTGTATGAGGCATAAACTCCGCCGCCACGCGACGCAATATTATTTTGAATGTTGGACTTTGATATAGTTATTTTTCCAGGATACTTCGTACTATAATTGATAGCATAGGCATATATTCCACCGCCATAAAGCGCGTAGTTCCCTTCAATCACTGCGTTTTTAATCGTCGTTGTGCCGTAATAGCTATAAATACCTCCGCCGGAACCATATGTTGTTCCTATCACTGAATCACAGGTATTGTTTCGGATTGCTCCGCCTTCAATGTTTACGGCACCCAAACAACTATAGATACCACCGCCACAATGGACCGCTTTGTTCCCCTCAATCAAACCGTCATACATATTAAAAGTCGCGGTTGTTTTTAATACTGCGACGCCACCGCCGCCATACATATTTGATCCTGTATAAGGTGTTATTGCCTCATTGCCAGTAATGGACCCACCATACATATTGAAGGTAGCTTTAAGTCCATTAGCATCATCAACTCCAACTACACTGACTCCGCCACCCGTGCCGCGTTGATTCTTGCATTCTGTGATCACACCACCATACATATTGAAAGTACTATCACCATATTCAGCAAAGCTAGCGCTTTCAACATTAACTCCTCCTCCCATGGTGCTCTTCTGTGCGTTGTCGTTTCCTTTTATAGTAACGTGGTCGTACATATTGACAGTTCCGCCGAAAATCTCGATCACAGCTTCTCTGCGATTTATTCCAGTTGCGTCAAGTGTTAATTTATTGGCACTTTCATTGCCAAGATTTAATGTGCCGCCGTTTGTCTGCAATGACCCATATTTATTTTTAAAATAAATGGTATGTCCATTACCAAGTAATGTTACCTCACGACCTTTTTTGAGGCTGACCGAATATGACTCGCCTTCTACAGTAATGTCCTCCTTCAATGAAATGGTATAAGTGCCTTCAGTATTCTCAATCTTTTTGAATGCCTCTTTCAATTCAACCGAATCGCCAACTTCAAAGGATGTACCGGAATCATTCCCCTGCGCAAAAACTACCGTGGGAAGCATTGTCGTCAGCAGTATTGTGAACGCCAGCAAAAATGTCAGCAGTTTTATTCGTTTCATTTCTGTTTTCACCTTTTTTCAAAATAATTATTTATTCGATAAAAGGCACATCCCTCCCGTAAAACTCTGGGCAGAATATGTCTTTACATTCTAAATAATTTAATTTTGGGTATGCCAAAAATAGAGGTTACCTTTGTCTGTCTGAGCGTAGCAATTCATGAGCATGGCTGTTCCCCTTTTTTTTGGTATTTTCAAGATAGCTCTTCTATATTCCTTATTATATTGGAATATCAAGTGAAACACAAGATATTTCAGCCGTCCACATCAGAAAAAGTGTGAATTCTCTACTACTGAATGATTTTCCAATTCCTATCCTTATATAGCACCAATTCAAACTGTGTGATACCTGCGTTGCCTTTGTCTGATTGTCTATGAATTTCACGGCAACCTTGACTTTCATATTGTCCTCATGACTGATATGGTATAAAACCGGGAAGCCAGTATACCAGCCAGATATACCGGGATGCGGTTTGCAAATATGAAATAGAGCAGAGTATGAATAGAGCAGGAGGGAGATGTCACGACAATGCCCGCTGTGAGAGCATGTGGGCCAGAATGAAAACCGAGCTGCTGTATGGCCGTTATGGTACAGAAAAAATGAGTACCGGGGAACTCAAGCCAGTCATCTGGAGATATTTCATCAGCTACTGGAATAATCGGAGGATTTGTTCCGCTAATGGAGGACTCCCTCCTATGATCAAACGACAGCAATACTATAATGCCCGGAAAGAATCTGCATAAGATATAAAATCCTTGTGAAAAATGTGTCAACTAAACTTAACAAAATCATGTCTAGTCCAAAGAATTTATCAGGGTATTTCACTCCCAATAATCTACATTGATTATATCCTCCATGTTTCTTTCCTCTACAAGAAAAGTTTACTCTCAACCTTTGTCTTATATATCCATCTAATTCATTGACCTTGTATATGACACGCCCATGAAATTCATATCCTTTTTGCTTTAAGACTACTTCTATTCCTTAACAGGCTTTATTTATATAAAAACATTTATCGCCTATATTACTAAGTCTTACAGCAGGTAATCTTTTTATATTTATTTATTATATCTTTTCTTATAGTTTCTAATATGCATATAAATTGTATTCTTAGAAATACCCATAATACTTTCGACTTTCAAGATAGAATCTTTTAAATTAAATATGCCTTTATCATATAATCTTTCCACAATTGCTTTATTGCGGTTAGAAGGTAAAATTGAAGCATTAGCTATAACACTTCTAGTTTCTTCATCAATAGCGTTTTTAATTAAATCATCTGTATCATTAAAATAGCTTTCATTAACACTTAATCCATTCATAAAACTAGCAGCTGATGGCATAAACGAAGATAAAACATCGAAAAAGGAAGTATTTAAATACATATTTATGCATATTAAACCAATAATTCTATTTTCTTCTCCTCTTATTGCAATGGTAGCTG
The DNA here is from genome assembly GCF_910574135.1 of Anaerostipes faecis. Taxonomy (NCBI): domain Bacteria; kingdom Bacillati; phylum Bacillota; class Clostridia; order Lachnospirales; family Lachnospiraceae; genus Anaerostipes; species Anaerostipes faecis. The sequence goes on from NZ_CAJSYK010000008.1 coordinate 71,587, forward strand.
ATTTTAATGGCTCTCCATTTTTATTTTTACTATTATATACAATGTAGTCAGCTTCACCTTTTTTGATGTTGTCATACATTTGTAGAGCTAGATCAGTAATTGGAGCTCCAACTTTTCTTCCTGTGTGTTCGCCATTAATAATATGAATAACTGATGATTCTAGATTACCAAGAGAATGAAGAACTATTTCATAAGAGTTACTTAAATAAGCCGATAGTCCATTGACAAAGTATTTATAAGACTCTAGGATTTGTTTGTCAATTTTAGTCAAATTAATATTTTCCATTACATTTCTTCTTTCATTAAAATTATTTACACTAAAATATTAACATACTTCATCACATAATTAAATAGTTTGATACTCAATTAGCGCCTTTTTGATACGTTCAAGCGCATCAACTACTCTTTGATTATCTTTATAAACACCCAATACAATTCTAAGATGTCCTTCGCCTCCCGCACCATAGTTCACACCATCATTACAAGATACTGCAGCCTCTTTGACAAGATAAGAAACAATATCGCTAGATTTACCAATTCTAGAAACATCTACCCATAACAAGAAACCGGATTCAGGTAATAAACAACTTACATTAGGAATAGAGTTAATTATTTCAAAAGCCTTATGTCTTCTATAGTCAAAGGCTTCTTTAAATACATTCATAAATTCTGGATGTTTGATTGCTTCTATTAAGGCCTTTTGTGCTGATGTAGAAGTTGCACCAATAACTCCAACAGCATTAGCGAACATTGTATCCATGATGACATCACTACATACAACATAACCAACTCTAAGACCGCTTAATCCCATTCCTTTAGAAAAAGAGAATACTGTTACCGTTCTTTCAAACATTCCATCCATTGAAGATGGAGTAATCATTTCATTCTCATATGTAAAATCTTCAAATGCTTGGTCACACACAAGAATTAAATCATTTTTAATACATACTTCTCTAATCGCTTCTAAAGATTGTTTATTATAAACAACGGTTGTAGGGTTGTTTGGATGAGTTAAAATGATCATTTTAGTTTTAGAAGTAACTAGTTTTTCTAAATCTTCTTTAACTATTTGATAAGCATTTTCTACTTTAACTTCCATTGGTACAACCTTACCGCCCATAATATCAACAGTAAGATAATTGTTCGGATAAGATGGTGAAGGAATAATTACTTCATCACCATCGTTTATAAAAGGAAGTATACTGAAAAATAGACCGCTATCAGATCCTGGTGTAATTAAAATATTACGATTTGGATCTACTTTAAGGTTGTTTTGTATTAGTATTTTTTCTGCAATCAAATTCTTTAATTCTTGATTACCAATCGGAGCAGTATAGTGAGGCGCTGATTCATCTTTAACAGCTTGAATCCAAGCTTCTTCAATAAATTTTGGCATTGAGCAATCTGGCATAAACGGATCTGCCCATCCCATAAGAGCAATTCCTTGTTTTTCCATTTCTTGATAAGAACTACCTACATCAGCTTTTTCAACGTTTGAGAATAATCCACCACTAGCCGCTTTAAATGCGTGTATCATTTTTTCTTTCATTTTTTTTACCATTCCTTTCGCTTCGCTCAAGGCACAAACAGGTTAATGAAAAAAGTTGTGCCCCTCCATTTTCCGTTATATAATCTTCCTATGGAATAGCAATACACTACAGAGCCCGGACTCTTATCATTGGTAATAAACCATGTTTATTTAGTCGCAGGATGACAGTCAATGCTGCTATTCCTTTTTTAGTTAAGGTGGTGATACTTATGATGAAGCTAAAATACTCCATCTGCTGTGGGCTTGATGTCCACAAAAATGTTATCGTTGCAACCATCGTAACCACCGGCAAGAACGGAATTTTCGAGTATAATCAAAAATCTTTTTCCACCATTAACTCGGATATCCAAAGTTTTCACAACTGGCTTATCAAGAATAATTGCTAATATGGACGTATCAAAAAGTGTTGTGGTCACAAGAAAGCCATTATCGCCATTGCACGTATGATGATGGTCTGTATTTTCCACATGGTTTCCGAAAAGAAGCCTTTTACCCCGACTGACTATGAGGAATTGATGAATCCTCAAAATCTACTTTATTTTTCACTCTTATCTCCATATACTAATTAGAGAGTAATATATTACTCTCTAACATTAATTCTATTTTATATTTTTTGAGTTTTATTTAGCAGGTTTCCAGCACACAATAGTTAAAGCTGCTGCCACAACGAATGCTACACAGAAACATACCATTACAAGACCCATGTTCATAAATGCATTTGAACCACCCATAAACATACCAAAACTAAGGAATGATGGACCACCCATTGCATAAGCTTTTAGTCCTAGAAGTCCAGCAACTCCACCACCAACAGCTCCACCGATGCAACCAAAGAAGAATGGTTTACCACTTGGAACAGTTACACCATATAACACTGGTTCTGTAATACCCGTACAAGCAGCGATACATGCAGAAAATGCATTAGCTTTTTGTTTCTTATCTTTAGATTTAAACCAAATACCAAATGCCGCACCAGCTTGACCAATATTTGCGCTACCAGATGTTGGAGATACTAAGTTGAAACCTTGATTTGAAATCATTTGCGTTAATACTGGAACCATACCATGATGAATACCAAGTATAACCATCATAGAATAAATGCCTCCATAAACAAGTCCGGCAATAGGACCTCCATTAGCAAATAACCAGTTAACACCAGCTGCGATTTGTTCACCAATCCAATATGATGCAGGTCCAATTGTCCATAAAGTTACAACAGTTGACACCAAAATTGTAATAGCAGGAACTAAAATAATCTTTAAAGGACCTTTAATAAATTTATCACTGTATTTTTCTACATATGAAGCCAAGATAATTGCGAAGACAATAGGTAATACGCTCCCGCCATAATTAATAACTTTAAAAGGAATACCTAAAATGCTTGAAGTAGATTGACCATTCGCAATCATAGTTGACCAAGCCGGTGCCATCATAGCTGCACAAATTGTAAGTGCAACATATTGATTCATCTTAAATACTTTAGCAGTAGATGAAGCAAGCAAAAATGGTAAGAATGTAAATACTGCCATAGCAATAGTTACGAAATTTGCAAATGTAGGATCTTTCATTGATGCTCCACAAGCCATGAAAATCATTACAAGAGCACTTAAGAAACCACAACCAGCTAAAGATGGTACGATTGGGTTAAATATTTGTGCTACTGTATCAAAAAATTTTGTCATAATAGAACCTTTTGAGTTCTTTAAATCATCTTTTAGCACTTTTTCTTCGTCTAAGTTTTCATCAGCAGGCGCTTCTTCACTTACTCCTGTTAATTCAATAAATTCACGATAAACACTTGATACTTCAGGTCCAATTACGATTTGGGTTTGAGTAGCACCTTCAACCAAACCTAAAACTCCGTCTAATGCTTTAATTTCTTCTTTATCTACTTTTGTCTTGTCTTTTAGGGTGACTCTAAGACGTGTAGCACAATGGGTAGCGTTTACAATGTTGGGTTTACCACCAAGACCATCAACGATCTTGGCAACAGAAATCTTTGCCATACTTTCTATCCTCCTTATATTATTGTATTGCGATAACTTCTATCTCTATAAGAGCGTTCTTAGGAAGGCTCTTTACAGCCACACATGATCTTGCAGGTTTTGAGATAAAGTATTTTGCATACACTTCATTAAACGCTGCAAAATATTCCATATCACTGATGAAACAAGTGGTCTTTACAACGTTGTTAGCATCCATTCCTGCTTCTTTTAATATTGCATCAATATTTTTAATTACTTGATTTGCTTGTGTAGTGATATCACTTTCTACTAAAGAATTAGTTTCAGGGTTTATTGGCATTACTCCAGATAAATATAAAGTATCTTTTACTTTCACTGCTTGAGAATAAGGTCCAATAGCCTTAGGTGCATTTTCACTAAAAATGTATTCCATGTTAATCACCTCCAAATTAATAAAATCTTTTTTACTAATTCATCATAATACTAAAATATATTTTTGTCAATACATTTTAGTAAATTATTTTTTATCTAATAAAATTTTCAATAAAATATACTTTACTTTTAATTTTTTTTTGATATAATGAAAGCATAACTTCTCGGAATCCCACCGAATGAGATTCCAACCGAAAATTTACAACTGAATATCGTGCAGGGAAAGAAATTTACGAAAAATAGACATAAACATTAGATATAGTAGGTACTATGCTTTGCTGTCCCTTGGCGGTATGTTAAACAACCTTGGATTGTCATCCGTAAAGATGTGTACAGTCCGGCCGTATTTCGCTGGTGAACAGGGACGTTCACAGAAGCAGCCGCGTTTCCGGTTTGCTTTCGGACACCGGTACTTTGCCCGGTGTTTGGCAGCCTCATACCCATCTTTGTGCATACGTAAGCCCAGCTTACAGACAGGAACACCGTCATCGTCAATGGTGAAATGCCCGGTATGCCCGGGGTTCAAATCAATGAAAGGCTTGATGTTTTCCCGTCTGCAGTATTCATAAACAGCGTAAGCGTCATGTGCAGAATCCAGGAGGAGCTTCTCAATACGGAATTCCGGAAGGTATGCTTTCATGGTGAAAAAGGAATGGAGAAAGGAAAGCAAGTCATGGCGGGAAGCCCGTTCCAGAAGTGGGAATACTGGAAGATCACTATGGGAATCGGAAGTTACATACATGTAGAGGTGGGAACCGAAGAAATAGTACTCCCGGTGGGAATCCCATCCCCAGTTGCAGTCCGGCTGGGAATAATGACGCTTGCAGCCGCAGGAGGGACAGCCGTTTTCCCTGCATTTACAGGTCCGCTTTTTCCGCTGCTGAGCGGCAGTACGGACTGGAGTACCGTCACCGGGAGTAGGAATCGGTCTGGGAAAGATCCAGATACCAGAACTGCACGATATAATTCCAGGTGCTTTTAGGAATAGCAAAGGGATCGTGGTAAAATTTGAGGAACTCGGATACGAAAGTATCCTGAAAAGTGGGTGATTTTTTTGAAATAGGATCTGAAAGCCTTATAAAATCAGGGCTGAAGATTCCGAGAAGTTATCAAATATAAAAGGAGGAAACAGCGAATGAATACAAAATTTCCAAAAAATTTTTTATGGGGTGGCGCCACTGCTGCTAATCAAGTTGAAGGAGCTTGGGATTTAAATGGCAAAGGTCCAAACCTTGCTGATGCAATGGTTGCTGGTAGTCACAAAGTTGAAAGAAAAATTACACTTGATATTAATGAGGACAAATACTATTATCCAAGCCATGTTGCTATTGATCATTATCATTACTATAAAGAAGATATTAAATTAATGGCAGAGATGGGTTACAAAGTTTATCGTATGTCAATTGGTTGGGCAAGAATATTCCCAAATGGCGATGAAGAAAAACCAAATCAAGAAGGTTTAAAGTTTTATAAAGAAATATTTAAAGAATTAAAGAAATATAATATTGAACCTTTAGTTACAATTTATCATAATGAAATGCCTTTAAATTTAGTTAAAATTGGTGGTTGGTCTAATCGAAAAGTGATAGATTATTATGTTAATTTTGCAAAATTTGTTTTAAATGAATACAAGGATGATGTTACATATTGGATTCCATTTAATGAAATTAATGACTTAACAACTGGTGTTGGAAACTGGAATCATGGTGGTATATTAAACGAGGGTACGGAAACTTTCCAAAATCAAAAAGATGATCCTAACAAACGTTTTGCAGCATTGCACAATCAATTTGTGGCAAGTGCTAAAGCAGTAATTATTGGTAGAGAAATAAACAAGAATTTTAAGTTCGGTACTATGATTTGTCATATTACTGTTTATCCACTTACACCACATCCTGATGATGTATTGCTAACACAACAAGAAGATCAATTAAGAAATTGTTTCAGTGGAGATGTTCAAATCAAAGGCTACTATCCTTATTTTATGAAAAATTATTTTGAAAAGAATAATATTAAATTTGAATGCACTGATGAAGATATTAAATTAATTAAAGAGGGTGTTTGTGATTTCTATACATTTAGTTACTATATGACAAATTGCATCACTATAAACAAAGAGGTTACCCAAGTATCTGGTAATATAATGGGTGGTGCTAAGAATCCTTACTTAAAAGCAACAGAATGGAATTGGCAAATTGATCCAGTAGGACTTAGATATACTTTAAATCATGTTTATGATCGTTATGGTGTTCCTATTATGATTACAGAAAATGGAATTGGTGCTAAAGATGTTTTTGAAAACGGAGAAATTCACGACGATTACCGCATTGACTATTATCGTGAACATATTAAACAAATGGCTTTAGCAATTGAAGATGGCGTTGATCTTGTTGGTTATACACCTTGGACTGCAATTGATGTTGTTAGTTGTTCAACTGGTGAAATGGCTAAACGTTATGGCTTTATTTATGTAGATGTAGATGATAAAGGCAAAGGAACACTCAAGCGCTATAAGAAAGATTCTTTCTATTGGTATAAAGATGTAATTTCATCTAATGGAGAAAAACTATAATGGGACTTTTTGATAAATTTAAGAAAAAAGAATTTGGTATAAATGATGTTATAACTCCATGTTCTGGCGAAATGATTCCAGCAAAGAGTATTAATGACCCAATTTTCAGTCAAGAGATGCTTGGAAAAACAATAGGTATCATCCCAACAGACGGAAATATTTATGCTCCAGTAAGTGGCAAACTTGAAGTTATGTATCCAACTGGTCATGCTTTTGGCATTAGTAGAGAAGATGGAACTAGCCTTTTAGTTCATATTGGAATTGACACAGTCAATTTAAAAGGGCAGGGCTTCAAAGTATTTCATAAACAAGGCGATGATGTAAAAATCGGTGATAAAATTGTTAGTGTTGACTTAAATCTTGTTAAAGAAAAAGGCTATGATACTACTACAATGCTTATTATTACGGAGATTGGCACAAACCAAATAAGTTATATAGATTATCAACAAGTAAATAAATTAAGCGTAATTAACAATTAGTATAAGCGAACACCTCGATTCTTTAAATCTGTAAGTACTGATAACCAAAATTTAGCTGTCTCATTTTCTCCAACCCATATACCTAGAACTTCTTTATAGCCCTCTTCAGTTACTCCTAAAACAATATAGGCTGCTTTTTTTACAACCATGTTTTCTGTTTTTACATATTAAGCTGTTTTTTAGTCACATTGCCTGTCATTTGAAAACAAAGTGCAAATGCCGGTATTAATCCAAGTAAGAATATTATCCTTTCTTTTCTATCGACTCTTCCGTTCATACCTCTTATCACCTGGCCTTTTCTTAAAAGTTTAAAAGGGAATTATCCACTCAAGATAATTCCCTCCGAATTTTTAGAATTAATAAGCCCAAAAATACTATTTACAATAGAGACCGTGTCCAAATTATTATAGCAGATTCTTCTTTTTCAAAATCAGCACCGCGATCACACAAACAGCAACAGAAAACGCACTTATGATAAAAAACCCCATCGTACTTCCCGAAAACGGCATTCCTACGGGATTCACGTTCATTCCATAGAGTCCTGAGATCATCGTCGGAAGCTCCAGCACGATGGTGATGGCTGCAAGAAACTTCATGACCTGGTTTAGATTGTTATCGATAATGGAACCAAACAGCGACATGGTGCTTCTTAATATATTGTGATAAATATAGGTCATCTCCATCGCCTGCTTATTCTCAATGATAACGTCTTCCAGCAGCTCCTGGTCTTCTTCGTAGTGTTTAAGTCCTATATGTTTTCTGAGTTTCTCCAGTACCACCTCATTTGACTTCAGGGAAGTGGTAAAATACACAAGACATTTCTCTAAATCGTAGAGTTGGATTAAGTCCTTATTCCTGGATGTCTCATGCAGAATCTCTTCCACCTGGTTGGCTCTTTTGTCGATCATTCGCAGATAAACCAGAAACAGAGCCGCATTGTTATAAAGGATCTGATATACAAATCTCGTCTTCATATATGTATAGAAATTCGGCACCAGCCCGTCCGTAAACTGCTTTAAAATATTGGTCTCTTCCAGACAGACCGTGAACACGACCTTTTCCGTAATGAAGATGCCGAGAGGAATCGTCTCATAAAGCCGCTTGCCCTCTTCTGCACGTACCACCGGAATGTTGGCCAGTATCATCGTATAATTCTCTTCGTGTTCCAGACGCGAACGTTCTTCCTCATCCAGAGGCGCCCTCAGATCGTCCAGATCGATCTGGTATTTTTCTGCCACCATCTGAAGTTCTGTCCCGTTCGGATCCGTCATCATGACCCAGGATTCGCGTTCGATCTCTGTAATCTCTCTTAATTCTTTTGATCCCTCATAAGTTTTAAATATCCTGATCATGATTCCCCTCCTTTTGACAATACTATCATTATAGCAATTGAAAAAGGAAACGGCAACCATTATTCAAACGGATACTTCATTCCCCACTGTGTTCTCACACTGCTCAGGATCTTCATGACGTCTCTTGAAATCTCCAGATTGTTATCGGAAAACGTACCGCTGACGGTTCCTTCCATGGCTTCCACCTCATATACCAGAGCATCTTCTGTCCTGCCCGCCTCAATGGTTTCTGTAACGCCTGTCTCTGTATTTGTGATGGTTGCCTTTGAAGCCCGCGGATATTCGTATACCTCGATATATCCCTTGTCTCCGGTGACAACGCCCCTCTTCGGCTGTTTTGCGCGGATGGTAAGGCAGATCACCGCCATCTGATCAGACTCATTTTTCAAAATGATACCGGACTGTTCATCCACACCGGTCTCTAAGTACTGTACTGTGGTAAGTATCGTATTCGGAGCCTCATCCATAAAAGTTCTTGCAAATGTCGTGGCATACCCTCCGATATCGAGAAGTGCTCCTCCTGCTGCTTCCAGTGCAAAAAATCTGTTTGTGGAATCATATCCTTTGTTGCTTCCGAAGTTTACCTGCACCATCTTTACGGTTCCGATGGCTCCTTTGTCAATTCTGTTCTTCAGCTCTTTAAACAGCGGCATATGGCTGATGGTCATGGCTTCCCTTACTGTCAGATTCTTTTCCTCCGCCAGGGAAACGATCTCTTCCAGCTGATGGTCATTGACCGTGATCGCTTTCTCACATAAAATGTGTTTCCCCGCCGCAATCGCTTTTTTCATATTCTCATAGTGCTGGCTGTGGGGAGTTGCGATATAGATCACATCAATGTTTTTATCCTCAAGCATTTCTTCATATGATCCGTAGACATTTTCAACGCCGTATCTTTCCGCAAACGCTTCTGTCTTTGTCTGTGTCCGGCTGCTGACCCCATAGACCTTTCTTCCCATTTTTTCAAATGCCTGCGCCATTTCGTTGGCAATAACTCCGCACCCTAAAATACCCCATTTTAAATTGCTCATCTGATTCTCCTTTCCGAAATAAAATCATATTTCTTATCTAGATTTTATCATGAAACTTTATTTTGTCAAGCATTGCGTTGCTTTTTCCAATTTTTCATATTACAATGAGGATACCAGAAATGAGAAAGGAGCACGACACTATGGGTAAAATATTGAAAAAATTTGTGAAAGTTGTGACTGCCATCATCTCCATCGGCGGAATTTTATATATCGCCAGAGACCAGATCAAAGCAATCATAGACAAGCTGAAAGAATTAAAGGATCAGGAAAAGGATGAAGATCTCGATGACTGGGATCCAGATGCATTTGACGATGACGATGTTTTCCCGGATTCAGCGGAAGACTGCCGTGATTACTTCTCCATCCACATCACGGACGAAGAAGAAACATCTGAGGAAGAGACTCATTCCCAAGATAACATTTCTAAAGAGGATAAGACTTCTGACACACCAGAAGAAGATGATAAATAAAAAAACTCCTATGCTGATTTTTGGCATAGGAGTTTTTTTATTTACAAGTCCAGCTGCATGATGTAGTCATCCATGATAAATCCATTTCCGATATCGGTTTTTACGGAATCAATCGCTGCAAAGCCTTTTGCTTTGTAAATATCCAGGCTGTTCCGATTATATTTATTGCATGTCAGATAAATAGCTTTTTTGTCCAGTTTCTCTGCAAACTCTATGGCCTTTCTCAATAAAATGCTGGAAAGCCCTTTTCCACGGCTCTTCTCGTGCAGATACAACTTACTCAGAAACAGACGGTTCCCATCCGGCTTCACGCCGCAGAACCCGACTAATTTTCCTTCGTCATATCCGAGAAAATAGGTATAGTGTTCTTCTGCGATCGCTTTTTTTAATGCCTCATAGCTCTGAAACTTTTCTACCATATAGTCGATCTGCTCTTTTGAGATGATCGATACAAAATATTCGTGCCAGATCTCAGAGGCCAATTCCGCCAATGACCGCACCTGTTCTTCCGTCTCACATACTTTAATTTCCATATTGTCACCCGTCCTGTTCTTATTTTATCTTTACTTTCTTTGACTTGGAATAGCCTCCAAAATACTTTTTGCCGTTGATGATCTTATAAGCCCTTACCTTTACATAGTAAGTCTTCTTTCTCTTGAGTTTCTTGCTCGTATAGGAAACTTTTTTGCCGCTTGTATACTGCTTCACTCTCTTGTACTTGCCTTTTTTTCCGGTTCTTATGTAAATTCTGTAGCCGCTGGCCCCGGAGATCTTTTTATATTTGATCTTCAGCCGCCGTCCGCTTCTTTTTACCGTGACTTTCGGTTTCGCCGGCCTTGTCCCTGATTTTAACGGCGCAGAGTATGCCCCGTAATATCTGTCACCGAACACATCACTGTATGCCCTCACTTTATAATAGTAGGTCTTTCCGGATTTCAGCTTCTTATTTGTATATGAAGTTGATTCTGATGAAAGCTGTTTCAGATATTTGTAACCGGAGTTTTTCTTTGTGGAGCGGTAAATTCTGTAGCCGGACACACCGTTTAATTTATTCCATGAAACTTTGATGGAAGTTGTCTTCCTGGAAGATGTCTTTGTCTTGATCGTCCCGGGAGGTTTCAGGGACACATAATAAGAAAGGGGTATCGTTGAGATCTGTCCCCCTTCGATGCAGCCGCCATGAGAATCAAGAGCCACACCCGGCACCCGGTTTCCATTGGCATCATATGCATCATTATATACGACCAGGAGCTCTGACAGCATTAATGCTATGCGCTTATTTTTAATATCATAACTGCCTGTTACGGCAATATCAGCAAAGTCACTTTTTAATTTACTTTTGGCAACTAAATTCAAGGTATTGGTTCCTCCAACCTTATTGGCTGAACTTGAACCGTAATATTCATATTTGCCGTTAGAAAACGTGAAATAGCCGCTTGGATCAAGAGTAAATTTGAGTACAGGTGCTGTTCCTGCATTTTTGTATGTCACTTTTAATGTTTTTTTGCTCTGGCAATAATCAATGGTCCCTATATTCTTCACTGTCCCGATTCCAAAAAAATAATCATAGCTTCCGCTCCACTGAGACACTGAAATATTGTGTTCATCTCTATACCCGGCTGTATCATATGAAAATGGAATTCTTTTGACAACATCATTTCCTTCTTTTAATAAAACCGCAGTCCTGTTAAGACACGGTGCTATATTTTTATTCGCAAAATTTATGGTAATGCTGACTGTTTTGTTCCTGCTCAGCTCTTTTGAAGAAAGTATGAGCTTTACATCACCGTTATAATTTGTGCTGCTGTCTTCCTCTAATACAGCGCTGAGATTTGTGTAATCTTTCTCTCCTGAATTGTGCAGGACCATCACTTTATCTGACGGCATCACAATGGTCTGATCCAGATTTCTTTCTGCCGATGAAAGTGCATACCAATCTTCTGCATTAGACCCTTCCCCTGCTTCATATTTTCCGCCGCTGTAACTTTTCACGATAATATTCTCATCCAGATTTGGATATGCCTCTGCAGCCTTTGCCATGCTGATCTGCGAAATGATCAGACACAACGACAGTAACATTACAACTGCTTTTTTTATCTTCATCTTTCGCCCTCCTTTCTTTTTATCATACCTTATTGTACGAAGCACGTCTACCCGCAGGGTATGAAACATGGGATGCCTTGTGGGTATACCATTTTTAAGCAAAAAAGCCACGGTCTCCCATGGCTTTTCATTATCTTCCTGCTTCGATTTTTTCCACCATCTGTTTCAGTTCATCTACACTGAATGTATAGTGTGTATTACAGAAATGACAGTTTACTTCTATATCTTTTCCATCTTTGATCATATCATTAATCTCGTCTTTTCCCACACTGATGACCGCTTTCTCCACCCGCTCTTTGGAACAGTTGCATGAAAACTTCGTCGGCACAGTCTCATAGAACTTGACCCCGAACTCACCCAGCAATTCATTCATCATATCTTCCGGAGTTTTCCCCTCATCCAGATGAGAAGTAACAGGCTGAAAATCTGCAATCTTTTTCTCCAGTGAAGAAATCACTTCCTCAGAAGCATACGGCATCATCTGAATAATAAAACCCCCGGCATGGCGGACGGTATTATCCTTATTCATCAAAACACCAAGCGCCACAGAAGTCGGTATCTGTTCACTTGCGGCAAAGTAGTAGGTCAGATCCTCTGCAATCTCCCCGGATACAAGATGGGTCTGTCCCGAATACGGTTCTTTCATGCCGATATCCTTAATGACCGTCAGCACCCCTAAGTCCAGGGCCTTTCCGACATCCAGCTTGCCTTCTTTGCTCGGCGGCAGCATTACGTCCGGATGTACCACATATCCTTTTACATCCGCTTTTGAATCGGCAGTCACCGTAAGACCTCCGATCGGACCGCTGCACTTTATCTGGAGCGTGATCATATCCTGTTCATTCTTGCACATGCTCCCCATCATGGCACCTGCGGTCAGAAGCCGGCCCAGGGCAGCCGTGGCCACCGGGCTTGTATTATGCCTCTGTCTGGCCTCCTCCACAACATCTTTCGTATAGGCAGCAAAAAAACGAACCTGCTCGTCTGCCGCCGTACCTCTTACAATATAATCTTTCATTTGTCCACCTCATGATTTATCGTTGAAATAAAATACAGCCGTTCACTCTCTGTCTCCGGCTCTTTTAAAGTATCTGCATCCATAACATCCCGGACCTCAAATCCGGCCAGACGCAGTGCCTCTTTTATCTCTTCTGTTCCATATGCCTTCTGAAAATGCATTTCCTCAAACTTATGATAAAGCCCGGACTCACTGCGGATAAAGAGTGTCAGGTCATATTCATTGATGCCGTCTTCCGGATCATAGAAATTCTGCCAGATAAAACTGCACTCCTCCCGGTCTTCCGCAAACGTATTTTCAGCAAGCAGTGTTTCATATTTATAAAGCGTGTTCATGTCAAACAGAAAGACCCCGTTTTCTTTAAGGTTCTCCCGCACACGCACAAATACCTGTATCAGATCTTCCGGCTCTAATATATAATTCAGGCTGTCACAAGTCGATATGACCGCATCCGCAGGATGCAGAAGAGCTAGTTCTCTCATATCCTGACAGATATAGAGGATTTCAGAATCCCCGGAACCGGCAGCAATCTCAAGCATCTCCGGAGAAATGTCCAGCCCGGTCATCCGGTAGCCAAAGCCTTTCAGCAGATTCGTCATCCTGCCGGTGCCGCAGCCCAGGTCCAGGACATCTGCTCCGTCCTTAACTTTGTATTTTCTCAGATACTGTCTTATATTTTCTCCCCACTGTCTGTAAGGGGTCTGATCCATAAATTCATCATAAACCTGTGCAAAACTCTGGTAACTAGTAAACTCGTCCATTTTGTCCTACTCCTTAAAGAAGCGGCGCCAGGACACGGAGCACACTCTGCATCAGCCGCTTCACCATATTGCCCTGACAGTGATCTTTTGTGATCAGCTCACACTGCTTAAACGTCTTCAGCATATCGATCTTGACTTCCGTCACCGCCAGGCAGTGATACATAAAGACTCCGTTTTCAAAATGCAGGTAAAGGCTCCGGTAATCCATGTTGATCGTTCCTACGGTAGCAATGACGTCATCACTGACAAAACATTTTGCATGGATGAATCCGGGAGTATACTGATACACTTTTACCCCTGCTTCCACCAGCTGGGCATAGTATGACTGTGTCAGCAAAAAGACGGTCGGTTTATCCGGTATTCCCGGTGTGACAATCCGCACATCGACTCCTCTTTTGGAAGCCAGGCAAAGCGCTGTCATCATTTCATTATCAATGATCAGATACGGCGTATAGATATATACGTAATCTGTGGCCGCATTGATGATGTTGAGGTACACATTCTCCCCGACTGTCTCCGTATCCAGAGGATTATCCGCGTAGGGCTGGATAAAACCGTCGTCAACAAACCGTCCCTTATGGTGGCCGTGGGGTACGAACATGCCGTAGCCCTCATCGGTCTTCCGGATCGCATTCCAGACCTGGAGAAACATCACGGTAAAGTTCCACACCGCATCTCCGATGACTTTCAATCCCGCGTCTTTCCAATAACCGAAACGTTCCTTCCGGTTGATATACTCATCTGCCAGATTGAGGCCTCCGGTATATGCCGTATGCCCGTCAATGACCACTACTTTGCGATGGTCCCTGTTGTTCCATGCGGTGGACACCAGAGGAATAATCGGATTAAATGCCACGCAGGAAATGCCGCAGCGTTCCAGTTCTTTATAATACTTATACGGGAGCAGGTCCACACAGCCTACGTCGTCATACATAAACCGGACTTCCACACCGTCGTCCACCCGTTCTTTGAGGATCTCTAAGATCGTATTCCACATATATCCTTCTTCCACAATGAAGAATTCCATGAAAATATAATACTTTGCCTTTTTCAGGTCTTCGATCATCTCTTCAAACATAGACTCGCCGGACGGGTAATACTTTGCCGACGAATTCTGATAGATCGGATAGCCTCCTGACATATCGATATATTTTGCCTGTGCCGCCGCCTGAGGACTCCTCTGTCTCAAGTTATTCATGACGCTCTCGCTCTGAGACAGCAAAAAATCTGTCTCGCCAAGGGAACGCTCCAGTTCCAGCCTCAGCTTTCTGGCCATTTTTTTATTGCCCAGAGTAAGATATAAAAGACCGCCGAATACCGGGAAGATCAGGATGGGAATGGTCCACGCCAGCTTATAGGCCGGGTTCTCTTCTTTATTTACAATATATATCACCACTGCAACGCTGACCAGCTGAAGTCCCCATTCAATAAACTTAGATCGCTCTCCGATCACCTGGGCCATCCAGATCAGCCATGCTATCTGCAGCACAATGATAACGCCTACAATCACAAGGCGTCTCAGAAGGACCTTCAGCATCTTCGATATGCCCTTCTTCATTACTTTTAAAATTCTCATAATTCCTCCTGCTGCCAAATAGATTCCTGACAAGAACAAAGTGGGCAAGCCCTCAATCTTTGAGGGGGCCTGACAACTTTGCGTGCCAGATGCGATTTGACGTAGTCAAATGATTTCCTTACGCATCTGTGTACAACCCGCGGAGCATTTTTATTTCTTAGGAAAGACTTTCATGCATTAGCGTGACAAGGACTTTCCTAAGAAATGAAAAGAAGACCAGAAAATTCTGGTCTTACTATTCTATAATGATTTAAGGAATTGTGTCAAGAAGGCTTCTGTCCTTTTTAAATCCAGCCGAAATGCTCACATGCCTTTTTGATTCCGTCATTCACATTGGTGTCTGTCACGTAGTCTGCCTTATCTTTCAGGTCCTGGCAGCCGTTCCCCATGGCGATGGAAAACCACTCAGGGCTGAACATATCCAGATCGTTATAATCATCTCCAAATACAACCACATCTTCAAGAGGCCCATTTAAGTGCTCCATCATTTTTATGATCCCCTCTCTTTTATTGTCCGGCTGGAACATCAGGTACTCCGGTTCAAACCGCAGATGTCCGATGAGATCTTTTGTCGTCAGACGGTCTTCCTCTTCTTTCGGAATTGCTACATATATTTTATAGAAATCTTCGACCTTATGTATATCCAGGGTGTCATCAATAATATAGCGGGTCGGCTCTTTTCTCTTGCCCACCTGTCTTAAAAACAAATCGTCGGTCATATAGACATCTTTTGTATCGTCTACGGCAATACACCATCCATATCCGAGTTTCTCTGTCTCCTCAATAATTTTAATGCACCCTTCTCTGTCCAGAGGAATATTCTCCACGAACTGATTGTCAATGACAAACCCGTTTCCTCCATTGCAGACCATATTCTTAAAACCGTTGGCCTTTATAAACAGATCCGCTTTATAGTGGGCTCTTCCTGTTGCGATCGCCACAAAATGTCCGTTTTCCTCCAGCTTTTCAAGTGCCTCCAGCGCACTTGGAACTACCTGGTTGGTAGAGCGGTCCGTCAGTGTTCCGTCGATGTCAAAAAAGCAGTATTTCTTTTTCATAAGTACCCTCCATCTT
The DNA here is from genome assembly GCF_910574135.1 of Anaerostipes faecis. NCBI lineage: Bacteria > Bacillati > Bacillota > Clostridia > Lachnospirales > Lachnospiraceae > Anaerostipes > Anaerostipes faecis. The sequence goes on from NZ_CAJSYK010000008.1 coordinate 87,968, forward strand.
GATATATTTCTCTTTCAAGTATGCCCCAGCACTCATGGCTTGTCAACGATTTTAGGCGACTTCATGAAACCCGACATCATACATCCTCCGGCGGCTCCTGTCTTTAAAACATCCTTTATATTATATGGAGTGATTCCTCCGATGGCATAGACAGGGATAGACACGGATCGTACAGTTTCTCTTAAAAACTCAAGCCCCCTTGGCGGAACGCCCTTTTTGCAGTCCGTCTGAAAAATATGTCCGGCAATCACAAACTCTGCACCCATCCGTTCTGCCTCCACTGCCTCTTCCGGGGCATGAATAGAGGTACTTACACGAAGGTGCTTTTCAATCTTCCCTGCATTTTCCCGAAATACAGGGTACGGCAGATGGATCTTGTCTGCTCCCAGCCTGCGGGCCGCACTAAAATAACTGTGGAGAGTCAGGGAAGCCCCAGCTTTCCTGCATATTTCCATACACCGGGCTGCCAGTACCCCGTACTCTTCTTCTGGAAGATCTTTTTCCCGCAGAATGATCGTCTTTAACCCTTGTCCCGCAAGGGTCTGCACCGTCTTTAAAAAATCACCGCCGCACAGTTTCCGGTCCGTGACAGCGATCCACTCCTGATTCATGTCAACCTCCGTTTCTAGACTCTCACGTAGTCAGTATAGATTCCCTGCATGCCTCTGCGGTCAAGCATGTTTACGACTTCATCCACACTTCTCGGATCTGAGATCACAAACTGGGCGTCTCCCTTCTCCTCTTCTTCATGGCCTCCGACTCCTGTGCTGACTCCCGCGGAAATTTTCGTCGCTGCCATGCCGACCACATGATCGCGGAATCCGGCCCGTTCCCTCGTGGAAATCGTAATTCCCGCAAACGGCATGAAAATGCGGTGTGCCAGCATCACCTGCAGAAGCTGCTTTTCATGGACGTCTTTTGCATCGTTGGTTTCATTGTTCTTATATGGTCTGAGCCGAGGCACAGAAAAAGAAACTTCCGCCTGGGGATATTTTTTCTGAAGAAGGGACGCATGAATTCCGGAAGCAAATGCGTCTTTTCTGAAATCATCAAGCCCCAACAGGGCTCCGCATCCCACTCCCCTCATACCGCCTTTTAACGCTCTTTCCTGGGCATTCAGACGATAGGAAAATACTTTTTTCGGACCGCTTAAGTGAACCTCATCATAGGTCTTTGTATTATATGTCTCCTGGTAGACACTGACAAAATCCGCACCTTTTTGGTGGATATATTCGTATTCATCCACATCCATTGGATAGACTTCAATGCCGATGGTGGAAAAATATTTCTTTGCCAGCTCTACTGCCTTCCCGATATATTCTACGCTTGACGCTTTTTTAGATTCACCTGTGAGAATCAGGATTTCCTTCAGTCCTGTCCCTGCGATAGCTTTGTATTCCTGTTCAATCTCTTCCATGGTGAGCTTTGCCCGGTGGATCTTATTGGTACAGTTAAAGCCGCAGTACACACAGTGATTGACACAGTAATTGGCAATATAAAGTGGTGTAAACAGACAGACCGTATTCCCGAAATGCTTCATTGTTTCCTTTTTTGCTCTTTTGGCCATTGGCTCCAGAAAATCCATGGCAGCCGGTGAGAGCAGAGCCTTGTAGTCCTCAGCACTCACCGTTTCTTTTGAAAGAGCTGTGATGACATCGTCTTTTGTGTAAACATTGTAGTCATATTCATCATATTCCTTTAACACTTCATCTAATATCTCCATCGCCCTAGTCCTCCAAAAATCCTGTCAGCGGAGATGAGGCATCTCCTCCATGGTCCAGGACCCGTCCCAGTCCGGCAAGGTATGCCTTTCTTCCTGCGTCAACTGCCATTTTAAAAGCCTTTGCCATGGATACCACATCTCCTGCCGTAGCTACAGCCGTATTTGCCAGTACGGCATCGGCTCCCATCTCCATTGCTGCACAGGCCTCGGACGGCTTCCCGATTCCGGCATCCACAATGACCGGAAGATCGGTATCATCAATCAGCATTTGGATAAAATCTTTCGTAAGGAGTCCTTTGTTGCTTCCGATGGGCGCTGCCAGAGGCATGACCGCGGCGGCGCCTGCACTTTCCAGGTCCCTTGCCGTATTCAAATCGGGGCTCACATAGGGAAGAACAGTGAAACCCTCTCTTGAAAGAATCTCCGTGGCTTTGATTGTCTCTGCGTTGTCGGGCATCAGATACTTTGTATCCCGTATCACTTCGATCTTGATAAAATCACCGCATCCCACTTCTCTTGCAAGCCTTGCAATGCGCACAGCCTCCTGGGCATTTCTTGCCCCGGAGGTGTTTGGAAGCAGTGTCACCGTATCCGGTATGTACTCTAAAATATTGCTGGAACCTGCCTCCTTTACCCGCCTGAGCGCCATAGTAACAATCTGGGCTTCGGCCGCATTTACAGCCTCCGCCGTCTTTTCCAGGCTGAACTTTCCGGTTCCAAGCAGAAACCTTGATGTAAATTCCTTTGTTCCGATTTTTAATGTATCACTCATCTTTATACCTCTTCTTCTCCTAAAATCAACCGTATCGCCATGTTCGCCTCGTGTCCCGCACAGATTGATACTCTGGCCGCAGTCAGTGATTCCTCTGTTGATATCCCATGTGTCCCGTCTCCGCACACATAAAGCCGTTTCATTTTCTTTGCCGTTTTTATCAGGTTTGAACTGTAAGATCCGGCCATCCCGCTGCCGGAAATAACGGTATTGTCAGGCAGCTGAGACAATACGCCGTTGACCAGCTCGGCTTTCGCCTTTGGCGAGTCAAATGCCTCGCAGATAATCGGATATGGCCGAAACAGCTCTGCCGCATTTTCCTGCGTCACCCTTCCGTCAAAAAATCCCAGTTCAATCCACGGGTTGACCTGGCGGATCAGTTCACTCATGGCTTCTGTTTTTTTCATGCCGATCTGGGAAATGGTGTATGCCTGCCGGTTTAGGTTGGATGGATCTACCCGGTCAAAATCTGCCAGAAACAGCTTCCTGATCCCCGTTCTTGCAAGCATCAGGGCTATATTGGAGCCAAGACCCCCAAGACCCGCAACGGCCACGGTTCCTTCCCTGAGCCTTTCCCTCACTTCCGGCGTCTGGCGTCTGTCCAGTTCCTGTTCAAATCGTTCTCTCGTCAGCATCTCATCCACCGCCTACGAAGCTGACGATCTCCAGTGTATCCGCCTCTGTCAGCATGATAGCTTCATACTCAGCCTTTGGGACGATCTTTCCGTTTCTCTCCACCGCAATGTGCTCAAGCCTGTAACCCTCTTTCAGAAGAAATTCCTTCAGAGTGATCCTGCTCTCGAGGAATCTTTTGTTTCCATTGACACGCATCATAACTCTCCTTTCGTTTCCCGGAGCCACAAACGAAAAAAAGATGAAGCGTAAGCTCCATCTCTGTGTTCTATCGATTGAAAACTCCCTACGCTAGTGCTAACTAACAGGTTCCATGAATCTTCGGGTTATACCCTCTTCTCAGCCGATAACATCGGTTCTCCAGTTTTACTTGTTTATGAAATTATATGGCAGACAACATTCCTCTGTCTTACCAAAAAATATTATAATCCTGTTATCTGAAAAATTCAAGTATATTTTTTGTCGTTTGCGCCGGCTTTTCTATCGTTTGCGTTTTTTCAGCACAGCCACGGTTCCGTATGGTACAAGTAATACATCAGAACATTTGCTTTTATTTCAACCTATTACTGCAGAACTATGCATATTAAAAACGCTTTTTCATTTGATCCGAAATGAACATAGTATATATGATAAATGAAGTTGAATCTCCTCCATCTTTATTGGAAAATCAAATGTAATGATAATCGAGTCATCCAAAGGGACTTCCTCTCAATCGGTCCCCGGAGGATGACTTTTTTGGTCGGATCATATCCGTCGCATATTTCAGCGCTCAAAGACCTTTCTTGCGCCCACATATTTCGCTGTGATCACTTCCGTGAAGCATCATTTAAGACAACAGCGTCAAACTCATATCCCTCCTCGAAACTTCCAACCTGCCCGAAAAAGCTTCCGCCTCCCTTGGTTCCAAGATAAAGCGCTTCCGAGTTTTCTGAGAGATGAGACTGCACATACAGACCGGTCTCTCTCTGAAATTTCCCAAGCTGCTCCATCAGTTCATCGGAGCAGGAAGGCAGAAGCCGCGGCGTCAGGATCATCTGCATCATCGTCCTGTCTTTCACAGTCTCATACCACTTTCTTGTCTCCTCGGCGGATGTCCGGGCATCCTCTTGCCTGTAATCATCGGGACAGTTCCGGTCCATGCATACCTTTCCCGCAAACCCGCAGATTCCTGCTTTCTCAAGCAGATCCATCAGCAAAACCGTGGCATCTCTGTGGATCGTCGCAAACACATTGACTCTGGATGTTTCACTTCACCTTTCCGTCTCCACAGACCAGATAAGAATCCTCGTGGCTCCGGAACTTCCCTGGTTCAGGCGTATAAATAATTTCTCCTTTTAAAGCAAAGCTATCCATTATCATATCCTCCTGAATCTATCTTCAGATCTTTAAGTGTGACTATAGTATCATAAAAATTGTTCAAACATACAAAAATCTGAAAATCTCCATTTCTACAGATAGGATACGCAAATAATACAATATATTATTATTTAATTTTCACTTTCAAAGTTTTCCTTACGCAACCTGACCTTATATAAACCGTGATAGTCCCTTTTCTACTTTTTGTCGTAAGCTTTCCGCCTTTTGAAATAGAAGCATATTTTTTGCTCTTTGATGAAAGAGACCACTTGACGGACTTGGAGGTTCCATAGGCTTTTGCTCTAAACCGGTAACTTTTTCTGCGTTTCACTGTCTTTCTATAGGAGGTGATTTTCAGGTAAGGTTTTTTAATCGTCAACTTCACTGTTTTGCTGTAATTTTTTAATTTTGCTGTTACTGTGATCTTTCCTGCCTTTTTAGCTGTCAGTTTACCAGAAGAAGAAATGTATGCACAGGACGCATTATCTACCTTCCATACAATATTTCCCGAAACTCCTGTTGCCTTTGCTGAGATGTTGGCACTCTGTCCCTCATACATCGATGACGGAGCAGAAGTGATGCTGACATACGGTGTTTTCACTGTGATTTTTGTTTTCAGATATACGGTTCGGCCATAATAGGTTACTTTTGTTGTAAGTTCTGCAGTCCCTGACCGTTTTGCTGTAACCTTCCCATCATCGTCAACTGATGCCACAGAAGGATCAGAAGATTCATAGTAGGCAGCTGCATAATCATCCTCGCCTAAATCTGCGGCAAGCTGAATGCTCTGTCCGCTGTACAGTTCCATCTTTTCCCGAACAGAAGGGTTCCCTACTACCAGCGGCGTCACTTTAATGTTTTGATAGGAAGCCTGAATATTTTTATCAGACTCTCCGGTTCCACTGAAAGCATAAAGCCCCACATAATCCCCTTCTGCATAATTCTTTTTAATATTCCGGTCTGTTACATTCAGCTTCAGAGAATCATTAATATAAAACTTGAATTTATTCCCTCTTACCTCCAGCTTCAGATGGTATGTTGCCCCAGGGGTCAGTGTATACTTAACACGGCTACCGATATCTCCGGTTCCGCCTCCGAAGGTAAAGATCCTTGTGCTTCCGTTACCTTTATGCTCAGGATCGTCAATGTTAACCACATATCCTTTGCTGGAATTCGGACTTTGTCCACGAAAGAAAAGACCAACCGCATTTCCCTCCTGATAGGTGACATCTGCTTCATAAATATAATCAGAGCCTGTTTTCGTGGAAGAAATCAGAAATCCATTGTCTTTATGGTTTGAATTATAGCCGTTGGCGTCAAGCGTCCACTGTCCTCCTACAGAATTCCATCCAGACAGGTTGCTGTTTAATTTTTCATCCTCACCGTTTACCTGAATTTCCATCGTTCTGGCAATCCCATTGGAAGTTTTCGCCTTAACGATAACCGTTCCCTGCTTTTCTCCTTTCAGGGTAATACTGCCGGCATCCTGTTTTACGATGGAAACCTTTTTCCCGCTGTTCCCTGCAATGGACCAGGAAACTTTCTGCTCCGCTTTCTGAGGAGTGACCGTCGAATTTAAAGTTGTTGTTTCTCCCAGTTTTACGGAAGAACTTGCTGTTTCCGTATTTAAATATACATTTGCCGGATCTGTACTTCCAGACATTTTATCTGACCAGATACTTTTTAACGGATAAATGGTAATATCAGCTTCTGTCTGTCCGCCCTCTGAAAAAACTTCTGCCCCGGTACTTTTTGCATCTGGGAAAACAGCAAGGCTTCCCACGGTCTCTCCCTCATTTCCATAAACCTCTACAATAGAATCATCTACAAAAATATGAAGTTTAATTTTTCCGTCAGCACTCTTTGATATCTTTGACTTTATATCTCCTTTTATCTGCCCTTGTGGAAAAACTCCGGCTTTATCTCCGTTGATGATCAACGTCTCATCTTGGACATTATATTTTACAACGGTCTCCTGCTTTCCATTTTTACCGGTCCGCAGTTTAAATCCGACTTCTCTGGTTCCGGTCTTCGGTGTAAATTCTGCAATTATTTCATATTCCCCGCCCTGGAATCCTGAGAGAAGATTTTCACTGGAATCTGTTTTTTCCGGGATTACAGCATTCTTAAGTTCCGTTTTTGCCTGTTGCATCCGAAGGGATTCATACTCTTTTACAGGCTTCTGCACTAAACGTACTTTCCCGTCGATTTGTTTCAGCGTTAACTCATTCTGCAGATTAAAAAAGCCATTAAATCCGTACTGCCCGGTTACTTCGCTTACGTTGTTGCAGTATCCGTTTTCCCAGGTACTTGCCCAGTTGATCATAACTGTCCTGCTGTCCGGCATATTGCTGTAAGTCTGTGCCGCATAGGATTGAGGTCCAAAATTCATTTTATAAGTATCATCATTTTTGTAACTGCTAGGATCACTGATATTGTCATTTGTATTGCTATAACCAGAATCCGGCACAAAGGTCCAGTGTTCATTTTGCTGCTTTAAATCACCGATTCTGTAATATCTGCCTCCCTCACTCATCACCCATTTTGTCTGATCGGTATTGTCTACCTTAAGCGGATACAGATCCGGGCACTCTGTATAAATCCTCGCGCTGTCAGCCGGCTGATCCGCGATTCCTTCATTTGTTTTCTTTCCATAGGTACTTTCCAGTTTCCAGCTTTTTAAGTTTTTTGAAGAATAGATACGCAGCGGTCCTCCTGCCACAACCATCATCCACTGATCGGATTCTTCATGCCAGAATACTTTAGGATCCCGGAAGGCTTTATCCAAAAGCCGATCATCCTCCCACCTAAGTACCGGATTCCCCTGATATTTTGTCCAGGTTCTGCCCTTGTCTTTGCTGTATGCCAGACACTGTTCCTGCCCCTTATCTCCATTGTCCTGCGTATAAATGGCTACCAGGCCCTCTTTTCCCTGTCCAAAAAATCCTGTGGTGTTATCTTTGTCTACAACACAGCATCCGGAAAACATAGCTCCTCCGTCTGATTCCGGATATAAGGCTATAGGAAGTTCCTCCCAGTGAACCAGATCCTTTGATACAGCATGGCCCCAGTGCATTGGCCCCCAGATCATATCGTCAGGATAGTACTGGTAAAACAAATGGTATTCGCCTTTATAATAAACCATGCCATTTGGATCATTGCACCATGCTCTCTGAGGTGAAAAATGATATTGAGAACGGTACGGCACACTGTAGACATCATCCGGGTCAGAATTTCTCAAAACATTGACTGCCGTAGTCTCTGTTTTTCCATTAGCGCCCTTGACAACGATATTAAACACATTGGAACCTGTTTTCACATTGACTGTCACAGCCTGTCCGGAACCTGCTGCCTTTCCGTCCACAGTAACTGCTGCGTTTCCGTCAATTTTAGGAATTATAGTAAGACTGTCTGTCTTGTGGCCTACCACCACACTGTAACTACTGAATTCCCGGGAAAATGGCTTGTCCAGACTTCCTCCTTTAATTTCCAGTCCGCTAAGGTACGCATCGCTTTTCACTACTTCTGTTTTTTCTGTTACCGCTGTTTGATCATTATTGTCTGCTGCTTTAAATGTCCAGTCAGACACTTTCTGACTGCTTTCCCTTCGTATTCCTTCTGACGCATAAACCTGCGGGGGGGCTGCTGTCTGTAATATCATGCCGAAAGATAGCAAACTGGATATTGCCGCTGCCAGGACTCTGGATTTTTTATGATTCATAACCTGTCTCCTTTCTCAATACTTTATTCGGGTTTAAAACAAAAAGGACAGCCGTTTATCATTCTGCGCTGTCCTTTCCTGCAAGAGATTCACTATTACATTTGTCTGATGATTTTATCAACATTGCTCTTTCCGTTTTTGAAGGCAAATCCTATGACGCCGCTTAAAACAACACTGAGAACAATAAAAATAACGCCGATCACACCGACTGCTGTAAACAATGGTCCTTCCTGGATTTTCAGTGCCCAGTAGGCAACTGCAACTCCAATTGAAGAGAAAATCAACAAATTCCGTATCCAGTTCTTTAAGTTTTTTAACATCCTTGTCTGGTATTCAATTTCTTTTATTTTCTGCTGTTTTGTCTGTGGTGTCATAATAGACTCTCCTTCTAATATTTCAATCCAGGATTAAAGAATCCAACCACTACTCCTGCAAATGCTACGACAACTAAAATCAGCATTGTCACAACCGGAGACACTCTCTTTTTGGACATGAGCCACCAGCAGAAAATAACAAATGCTGCTGTCAGGACATTGGGATATACGGAATCAAGCTGATTCTGAAGATTCAAAAATTCTTTTCCGGCATCATTTACCAGATGGAACGATGTTTTTACACTTACCCAGGTAGCTGCTACGGCTCCAACAACCATAGTTCCAAGCATTACAATTGATTCGCGGATCGCGGTCGCCTGTTCACCTACCAGGATATCGACGGCTTTTCCACCCAGTTCATATCCCTTAAAGTAAAGAAATCTCATGCCAAAGGTAATTAACAGATTCCATACAACGATATAGAAGATTGGTCCCACGACAGATCCGCCGCTGGATAATCCAAGGGCAATTCCAAGAAGGATCGGAATTAAAGTACCTACGACCAGAGAATCTCCGATCCCTGCCAAAGGTCCCATCAAACCTGCACGGATACCATTGATGGTTTCTGCATCCACATCCTGGTTTCCATTGGCTTTTGCCTCTTCCAAACCTGCCGTAACTCCGACGATAACAGATCCTACCTGCGGTTCTGTATTAAAGAATGCCGTGTATGTTTCCATAGCCTCTTTCTGTTCTTCTTTTGTATCATATAATTCTTCCACCAGCGGAAGCATTGCACATAAATAACCAAACGTCTGCATGTGCTCCTGCGAAAAGCAGGTTAAGTGTCCATAATACCAGTTACGAAATGATTTTTTTAATGCTTTTTTAGAAAGCTTTTTTTCCGCTGCCATATTATATCTCCTCCTCATCGTCATCGATGGAACCGCCGGCGGCTGCCGCCTTTTTTGCACGGATCCCAACCATTTTTATGTTGTAGTAAATAATTGCAAACATTCCCGCCACTACGGTTACTGATACAAGGTTTAATCCCATTCCTGCTGCCAGAGTAAATCCAAAGAAAAACGGAACAAAATCAACTGCTTTATCTACGACCTGTTTTAACAAAATGGCAATTCCGACACAAGGCAGCATACTTCCTACTGTAAACAAGGTTTTCATTGCAATTCCGTCCATCGGAAGTGCTGTTTTAATTGATTCAACTACCGGTACTCCGAGCTTACACATGATCACTGCCGGGATAAAACTGCAGATAATATGTGAAATCCATGGAAGCACCATATCTACTATGTATAACTTTTTAAATTCTCCTTTTTCTACAGCTTTCCATCCCATATGCTGCCACACCAGGTTAATGGTCGCTGTTCCGTAAAATAATACAGTTCCAAGAGTTCCTACCATAGCTCCGAATGATGTTGCCATGGCGATCCCTTTTGCTGATGCAGGGTCCAGCCCATAAGAATTCAGTGCGAGCATTGCCAGAGGCACTCCTATGTAAGATACGGCACGGACATCTGCGGATACTGTTCCCCCCGGTGTGACCAGTGCGATATAAACAACCTGCATTGCGGCACCGACCAGAACTCCTGCCTGAACATCTCCCAATACAATTCCGCATACAAGACCTGCTACTAACGGACGCCCCAGAGTATAGTTACCGATGGAAGTACCTCCCATACCAGGCATACTTGATAAGCAGGCAAAAATACCTAAAATGACTGCTTGTATCCAATTAATCGTCATGTTTTTTCTCCTCTCTGATTTTACTCAAATCCAAACTGACCTCTAAATTTTTTCCAGGTTCCTATGGATGCTTCTTTGATCAGGGCAAATTCAATCTCATACCCTTTTTGATAAATTGCTTCCAGCGCTTCTGCTTCTTCCTGTGTAATGGACTGGTTATTTCCCAGCTTCGTGGCACCTTCCCGGTCATTACACGGACCGATGATCACTTTTTTCACATCACTAGGTACAAATCCGTCATCCACAAGAATACTTTTCATCTGAATCGGATCTTTTGTAATGAGGAAATACTGATCTTTGCTGTCTAAAACTTTCTGGCATTTCTTTTTCCAGTCCTCATATGTCCAAATGAAAGTTTTCTTTCCCGCCGCACTTTTATAAGCTGCTTTTAATGCGGGTGTATTTGCCGCTTTGTCATTGACCGCTATCAATCCGTCGCACGGATATTCCAGTGCCCATCTTGTAACCGTCTGTCCGTGGATCATCCGGTCATCTACCCTCACAAATGATACTGACATAATAAAACTCCTCCTTAGATATCGTCTTCCTCTTCACTCTCTTCAATTTCAAATTCTTTAATTGCATTTTTGGCTTCTGACAACAGATTTTCTTTCAGCATGTCTGTTTCCATATCGTCTTTCATCATTACCGCAGTCAATGCCATACCAAGGTTCATTCCTCCGAAGACGATGGTATTCTTTAAAAGCCCTGCCTCAGATAATTCATTTACCGCATTGGTGAGAGGTGATCCTCCGATCAGGTCGCCAAGCAGGATCACTTCATCATCCTCTCCGAACGGCTGAATCATCAACCTGAATTTTTGAGCGAACTCATCTGCATCCATGCCGTCAATGAGACCGATGCTTAAGACATCCTCCCGCTCCCCTCCGGCCAGCATAGAAAGAACACTTTGAAGTCCTGGTGCAAATGTTCCATGACTGACTAATACTACGTATTTCATCCTCTGCTCCTTTCTTCTTTTTGTATCTCTTATTAACAAGCACATTTTACCAATTGGGTAAAAAAAGGACATCTGTAAATTGTCATGAATAACAATCTACAAATGTCACAAATCCGTATGACAATTGTCACACGTGCCGATTTTTCTGTTTTTACTGCAGAAATTTCTGTTCTACTTCTTTTTTCAGCGTCAACAAACTATCATCCAAATCCTCTGTCGAGCTAAGAATCCGTTCCAGCTCATTGCTGATATATTTCTCTGCAGTAAAATAATTTCTGAATTTTGGTTTCTGCACAGCCTGATTCATCACTTCATTCAAAAGTTCCCGCTTTACTACAGTATCATCGTCCGTAGCTTTTTTCAAAATTTTCTGGCTTTCTTTAGAATTGGTTACTTTCTTTAAGGCAGACACTCCCTGAGAGTTTTTAAAGATTTCCATCTGTGTTTTCTGATCATAGGTGAACATTTTTAATAGTTCCCAGGAAAGCTGTTCATGCCTTGTTCCCGACCCAATTCCCATCATCAGGCTGTCCACATTGGATACATTGTTTCCCTGAGGTCCTGCCGGCAGTTTGATGCAATCCCAGTCAAAATTAAAATATTTATTGATTCTCCATGGATACGGCTTATAAGTTCGGTATTCTGCAAAACTCATTGGCCGGAATGCTACTTTTCCGGTATCAAAGTCATTGGAGGATGCCTTTTGGTAACCTGATAAATCTCCAATCTTTTTGGCAAAAAAAATCGCCTCTTTTACGTGCTCCTCTGTAAGATAACTTTCTGTTCCTGCCTCATTAAATAATTTACATCCATTGGTATCCATAAAATTCTTCCAACTGTAAGCATAAACTCCAAACTGGTCAATCTTGCCGTCTCCATCTGTGTCTTTCGTCAGTCTTTTGCAAATATTATAAAATTCATCCCAGGTCCAGTTATTATCAGGAATCCGGATCCCCTCTTTATTTAACAGCGTTTTATTGACGAACATGAGCGTTGGGACACTTTCATACGGCAGGGCATACTGGGATTCCTCATACCTTCCTGCGGCATACGGACTTTGATAATAATCACTCTGATGGAAAGTCTGGTCGGCTTTCATATGACTGTCCAGTTTTTCCAGAACTCCTGTGGAAGAAAAAGTTGCAACGTCTTCCGGAAGCACCATAAACACGTCTGGAGTATTTCCCTCCAACACTCTTTCAGAAATCCATTCTGAATAATCTTCTTTTAAAATTCCACTGACATATTGAACTCTTACCCCCGGATGTTCTTTTTCAAAACGTTTGATCGTATCATCGATGATCTGATAGCAGTCATCATTAGGCACATCCCACTGGCTGCCTGCAAACATTCCAAAGGTAAGAACTACATCATCTTCCCCCTGGTAAGAAAAAATGCAGATTGAAGAAATGCTCAGGATCAGTCCTGCCAGAACAATTCTCTTCCACCACTTTACTGTTCTATTCATTATCTTCTCTTTGGAATTTCCTTCCGATCCCATTTTGTACCTCCCAGATTGCAAGCTGTGTGCGGTCTCTCAAATCCAGTTTATTTAAAATACTGCTCAGGTAATTCCGTATAGTTCCCTCCGAGAGACTTAATTTCCCTGAAATTTCTTTATTGGACATTCCGCATCCAACCAGATGGGTAACTTTCCTTTCCGTCTCGTTAAGATCCTCTACATTTTTGGCATCGATCATCATATCAAAATTGCTCTGTGCCATTTTTGAAAACAATTCCACAACCTTAGTTGCCACATCCGGATTGATCATGGAGCCTCCCTGAACCACTGTTTTTATCGCCTCCTCCAGATCATCCATGGAGATCCCTTTCAGCAGATATCCGCTGGCACCGTGTTTCAGTGCACTGAATACGAACTCATCATCATCAAACGTGGTCAGAATAATAATTTTGATCTGGGGATAATTTTCCTTAATTATTTCTGTGCACTGTACCCCATCCATTTCCGGCATCCGCACGTCCATCAGAATAACATCCGGTTTTTCTTTCCGAATGCAGCGGATCACTTCTCTGCCGTCTTTTGCAGTTCCCGTCACCTCAATCCCTTCTTTTGTACTTAACACAATCTCCAAACTCTGTCTGATCAGCTCCTGATCATCTGCAATCAACACTTTAATCATAATTCTCACCCCACCTGATCGGTATTTTTGCCGTAATTGTAAAACCATCGCTGCCATCGTAGGCAACGGTACCATGAAGCAAGCCGATCCGCTCTTCAATATGGATCAGTCCAAACCCGGTTTCAATCTTTTCACACCCTTTTCCATTATCCTGGATTAAAAGAGTCAGCCATTTTTCTTTTTTTGTTATGTAAATACTGATCTTTGTTGCTGCTCCGTGTCTGACCGCATTTGTAATTCCCTCCTGTACAACTCTGTAAATAATATCTTCTTCATCACTGTTAAACTTTAATTTCTCTACGGAGGAAATCAGTGAAATATTTACGTTGGACACCGCCATCGTATCCTGAATCATCTTAAACAGTGCATCCTCCAGGGTCAGATGCTCCAGGGCATCCGGTCTTAACTTATTTACAGAACGCCGGATATCTTTAATTCCCTGTCTGGCAACTTCAGAAATCACAGAAAGCTGTTTTTTTGTCTGTTCCACAGAATGATCGATCATAGCAATGCAGGCATCAATACCTGCAGAAAGCCCCGTCATCGTATGCCCCAGAGTATCGTGGATTTCCCTTGCCACACGGTTTCTTTCTTTTGCTTCCCCCATTTTTTCCTGCATCACGGCATAATCCTTCAGCTGTGCATTCATATCTTTTAATTTCTCATTCGCTGTCCGAAGCTGCAGGTTCAACAGTTCGATTCTTGCATTTTCCTTCATTTGATTCTGCATCAAAATGATCATATACATAACAAACGCAATAATATTTACAGCCGCAAGTACATTCTTTATCCCCATCAGAAATGTGGATATGCCCGAAGGATAAATATCCAGATATTCCTGCAGGGATATCATCGGTATCTGCCCTGATACCAGATTGTAATCTGCAAAAATATAAATAACACTCATAACCACAAGAAAAGTCAGGCGGTTATATTTCTCCTTGATTGAAGTTACGATATCTGCGATCACCAGCAAAATAATTCCATTATAGCTGATATACACATACTGTATGATCGTCAGGCAAAGAAAGATCTCCAGCAGATAAACCAGCACACTTAGCCAATGTTTTGTATAGATTTTTTTTCTTGCCTCAATAATCACCAGCAAAGAAAAAAACGCTATGAATACAATAATCGTTGACTGAACAGGCTCCCTTGGAATATGCGGGATATTCTCCAGAAAATTTCTCGCCATACTCTGATCCTTAATATTTACCGTTGTCTTAAGCACAATGGCAGACAAAAACACCAGAATTATGAAATTCACAGAGCTCATAAATACTTTTAGATAATATAAGTTTTTATTTTTTCTATCCATGACGCTTCCCTACTGCCAGTTATTCACATCGAATCTGTTAATATTTTTATAAGTAATGATTTGGACCGGAATGATAATTTTTTTTGATACTTTTTTCCTGTCCAGAAGCCGATATGCTGAACAGATTGCCTCTTTCCCTATTTGTTTTGGAGACTGTGCAGATGTAGCTGTCATCATATTTTCCTTGATCAGTCCTTTCCCATCCGGAGAGCCGTCAATTCCATAGACCAATACCTGCTCCCGGATCCCCTTCTGATCCAGAGCCGCCAAAGCCCCGATGGCAGTCGGATCATTCAGCGCCATAACAATATCAAACATCTTTCCATTTTTTATCACTTGATTCACTTTGGGAAGAGTTCTCTCCGTCTGCCCCTCTGTATCTGCCCGCGCCACAACCTGATATTCCTGCCTCCCATGTATGGTGTCCAAAAATCCCCGGATGCGGTCCTGAGCCGATTTTGCTTTCTTATGTTCCAAAAGAAGAATTCTCGCACTTTTTCTGCGTTTCATCAGATCTTTGGCACATAAAACACCTGCATTATAATTATCTGAAACAACGGTACAGGAAACCAGATCCTCATCATAGACAGGTGTATCCACAACGATAACCGGAATCTCTGCCTTCTTTGCAGCCCTTAAAGCCCCTCTGATCCCTTTCCAGTCCACCGGGTTGATGAAGATGGCGTCCACCTTCTGCTGAATCAGATAGTAGATCTGTTCCGTCTGCTTTTTCTGATCCAGTGCAGGATCCAGAGTCATCAGACGGTCGCCTTTCTTTTCCACTGCAGAACGTATCTCGTTATTCAGCACCGGATAAAAGTTATTGTTCATTGTCATGTAGGTAGCTCCAAACGTTCTTGTTTTATTTTTTCCATAAGTTTTTTCATAGGAATAAAAAACTTTAGCATAGAGCAGAACAATAATTCCGATCAATATAAGTATACTGGCGGCATCCAGTCTTTTTCTTGTATCCCGGACTGATTTTTTCTGTTTTTCCTGGTGCATATTTCTCTCCTTACTGCTTTGTCACTGTCCTGTCATCATTCCCGTAGACGATTAATATATCTTAGAAAATTATATCATATAACAGAACGAAAAAACAGTTTTCCCCATTCATTGTATATTTTAAAAACATTCGTCCAGAACTTTCTTCAGCCCCTCCTGGTCATTGGTATCTGCTACGATATCCGCCGAATTTCTGACCTCCTCTGACGCATTTCCCATGGCAGCTCCCAATCCTGCATAGAGAAGCATATCTATATCGTTGTATCCGTCACCAAAAGCTATAATTTCCTGTCTGGAAATGCCGAAATACTCGTCCAGAAGAGAAACTGCACTGGATTTTGATGCCTGTATAGACATAATCTCTAAATATGTATCTTTAGACCGATATGCCCTGAGTTTAGGAAATTGTTCCTTCAGCATTGTTTCCAGGCAAAGGATCTTTTCCGGCTCTCCCATACAGAGGATTTTATGAACATTCTGAAATACTGCCAGGTCGGTAAAATCTCCTGTTTCCGGATACACTCCCGTTATAACGCTCTCCTGTCTGACCCACGGATCACACTGGTCGGGCACAATCCACCGGTCACCGCTGTAAAGGTTAAAGGAAATATGCATATTTTCTTTTTGAATACTCCTGTAAACCATTTCCGCCATATGAGACTCAATGTTCCTGCCAAACATTGTCTCTCCTTTTTCATCCACAACCAGTGCTCCGCTGTAGCAAACTATCGGCCTCCGGATGCCAAGTTCATCCCGGATTCCAATCATTCCCTTCGGCATTCTGGCTGAAACTAAGATAAAAGGAATTCCTTCCCTGTCAATCTCCTGGATTTTTTGTTTTGTAGCCGGCGAAATGGTGTGTTTTGAATCTAGTAAAGTTCCGTCAATGTCACTGAATACTGCTTTATATTTTCCCATATGCTTTCCTTTCTCTGCTATTTTCCTGCTTTGATGATTCTTGTTTCATTCTCCAAAAGCCTTTGTCTCCAAAAAGAATCCGGATCTCTATCCGTAATTAAAATGTCAATCTTTTTTAGAGGTAATGCCTGATATCTGCTCTTTTTCTGAAATTTTGTGCTGTCTGCCAGAACAATGACTCTCTCTGCTCTGGATGCCGCGATCCGTTTTACATCTGCATCTTCTTTTTCCTCGAAATAAATACCGTCTTCAGAAATGGCTGCGGCTCCCAAAAACGCTGCATCAAAACGGATTTTCATCAGCTGTTCTCTGGCCTCTCCTCCATAGGAAAAACGGTTTTTGCGGTTAATGTTTCCTCCCACCGCACAGACTTCGATATTTTCCTTTTCCACAAGTATGCTTAGATTATCCATAGAATTTGTATAAATGACAGAAGGTTTTATAAGGTTTGCACACAGAAAACAGACAGTGGTGGAGACGTCAAAAAAGCACACCTGTCCTTGCTTTATAAGCTCCGCTGCCGCTTTTCCGATCCTTTTTTTTGAGGCTACATTCAGCTGCTGCCTTCCTTTATATTCCTCAATGATATTATTGATTTGCGGCAGCGCAATTCCTCCATGCGTCCTGATCACCGCGCCCTTTTCTGACAATTTTACAATATCTCTCCTTGCAGTATCCCTGGAAATTCGAAATGCCTCCATGATTTCCTGGCTGGAAAGTACTTCTTTTTCTTCTAGAAGCTTCATGATTTTTGAAAGCCGTTCTTGCTGGTACATTTGGTCCTCCTTTCCTGTACTCAAGCAATTATAAGCGTTTTTTTAAGTATTTTCAAGTATTTTCAAGTATTTCTATTAAATTTTAAAAATACCGCCTGTATTTTATCCCCATATCAGATCAAATACAGACGGTATTATATTTTTTCTTAATCTTCTGCTTCCTGTGCTTTTTGTTTTTTCCTCTTGGTCATCAGGCCGCCGATCCTTCCGGTCTCGCTGGCAGAAAGAGCTTTCCAGCCCTCCTCCTTTACTTTGTCAGCCAGTCCAAGTTCCACAGCGATCTCGTACTTTAACCGCTCATCTTCTGTCATCTCTTCAAATGACTTTTCTATAAAATCTTTTTCTTTGGACATCATGTACTCCTTTCTCTTATCCCCCGGCTTTTGCCGGTCATATATAGGATAACCAAAGAAAGGCCTAGTCATTCATCTGTTCTATGACAATATGTCCTGTCTCGTTCTCACTTACTTTAATCTTATCCTTCACTTTTGAGATGTTTGATGTGCCTGCCAGCAGTGTTGCGGCCAGGGCAAATGTTAAACTCTTTTTCATCAATTCTTCTACTGAAAGCGTTGCTTTCTCTGACATGGTCATCACTCCTTTGCTTCATGTCTGATTCGTTCTTTGCTTTCCATGTTTTATGATAGCAGAGAATTGTGATTTCCCTATGCCCAGTTTCTTAAATTTATCTGATAGGATGTTAAATAATTATAAACTGATGGCTTTCCTAAGAGGAACCGAGTAAATGTAACATTCTTTTACCTTTTTTTTCTCCATCTGTTCCAGCGCTTTTTTGTAGTACTGAAGCTGCGGCCTGTACCTTGAGACAAGGACCTCCTCTTCCCCGGGACTTATGCGGTCTGTCTTATAATCCACCAGGACAAGTTCCCCTTCTTCTTCAAAATACAGGTCGATGATCCCCTGGACGACCACATAATCCCGGCTTTTAGCTTCCGGTTCCATCTCACTGAACTTTATTCCCATGACAAACTGAGCTTCCTTGTACTGTTCTTTTCGTCCTGCAGCTTTCTTGATCCGCAGTCCCAGATCTGAGTTAAGAAAAGCCAGGATATCTTCCCGCGGAATCAGCTTTTCCATCCCTTTCTCAATCTTTCCTTGACTGCTCCACCGACTGATTTGTTCTTCCAAAAGCTTCGGTGTATAGTCCAAAGAAAAATCCATAAGTTCCAGTACTTTGTGGACTGCGGTGCCTCTGGAGGCCGGAGAAGCTTCTTTCTTCTCCCCCAAAAACTTTGGATACAGCGGCTCTTTTTGCGGTTCCGGCTTGTATGACTCCTCAGGTTCTGCCGCCTGAGACATTCTTTTGATCTCTGAGACAGAATATTTAAGCCTGCCGTCCCTTTCTTTGTCATACGGATACCGGTATGCAAAGGCCTCTCTCATGTCCTGTGCCTCTTTTGACCCTGCCATGGATTCCAGCTCATCCGTTAATAACCCCCTGTCTCTGTAAGATGTAAAAACTTCCTCTGCGCTTGAGAGCGCTACATCCTCCTCCGAGAGAAAACGGATCTCAAACGGACTTTCCTCCATATTTCCGGCAGCCATGAGAAGCCACTCCAGATAAGACCTGGCGCTCAGCAGATCCACATAGGAGACCGTCCCTTTGCTGCCAGGCTGATGGCGGTTTCCCTGTACTCCCGTCATGATAAGTTTTTCTTTCGCCCTTGTGAGTGCCACATATAAAACGCGCAGTTCTTCCCCAAGCGAATCCTTCACCAGCTGTCTTGAGACCATCCCCTTCATGATAGTCCGCTCCTTTGTTCTCTGCCTGATATTCACAAGGTCCGGTCCTATAAAATAATCCGGATGAAACAAAAGGCTCCCGCTCGTATCTCTTAAATTAAATTTTTTATGTGTTTTGGCAAGAAAAACGATCGGATATTCCAGTCCCTTGCTCTTATGGATACTTGTAATCGTAACCAGATTTTCATTTCCGCCCAGTGTATTTGCCTCACCGAAATCCATTTGATATTCTCTGCACTGTTCCATATACCGGATAAAATGGAATACCCCTTTATAGCGGCTGGCCTCATAGGTTTTCGCCTGCTCTGCCAGCATCAGAAGATTTCCCTGGCGTTTCGCACCCTGAGGCATAGCCCCGACATAATGATAATATCCCGTAAGGTCAAATGCCAGCCAGAGCAGTTCGTGAAGGGACAGAAAGGTTTTCGCTTCCCTGAGCCTTTTTAGCACCGACAGTGCAGTGTCCACTTTCTCATCTTTTCCTTCTGTCTCACTAAGGCAGTCATACATATACTTTTTCTTTCCGCCAAGTTTCAGTTTCGCCAAGTCCTCCCCCGTCATGCCGATCATGGGAGACCGGAGAAAAGCAGCCATCTCGATGTCTGCATACAGATTATCCACCACAGTCAGAAGGCTTAGGACAGTGCGAACTTCCACCGTGTCAAAATATCCGCTCTGGCTGCTTGATATGGCCGGGATGCCGGCATCCATTAACACCTCCTGGATCTTCTCGGCATTTCCTTTCACAGACCTCAGGAGAATGACAATATCTCTGTATTCTGCCTTCCGGTAAACTTCATTGCCTTCCTCATCATAATCCAGCACCATCTGAGGTTCAGGCCCGTCCACCATCTTTCGTATCCGGTCTGCGATCATTCTGGCCTCCAGCACGTCTTTGTCCTCCTCAGAGGCATCGTTCCAATCTCTGCTGACTAACAGAAGTTCCGCATTTCCGCCTGCACCGTTTGTCTCCTTATAGGGGAAACTTGGTACCAGAGCCACATCCTTTGTATATTCGATATTCCCAAGGGATGCGTGCATGATCTGATAAAAAATATCGTTGACTGTAAAAAGCACTTCCCTGCGGCTGCGGAAATTATTTCTCAGTTCGATGAGCTTTGAATTTTTCCCGTCCTTTTTAAATCCGTGATATTTCTCTATGAACAGCTCCGGCCTCGCAAGACGAAAACTGTAAATGCTCTGTTTGACATCCCCCACCATAAAAATATTGTGTTCTCCCAGGCTCTGTCCGGACACACTCCTTAAAATCGCATCCTGGAGAAAGTTGCTGTCCTGATACTCATCGATATAGATCTCATGGAAATATTCTGCCTTTTCTTTGGCGATCTCGCTGACGATTGGAGTCCCGTCCTCCGAAAAGCCCTCGGTTAAAAGTTCCAGCGCCAGATGTTCCAGATCGCTGAAATCTAAAAGGTTGTCCAGCTTTTTGCGCTCCATGAAGTGGTGATAAAACTTCTCTGTCAGGCCGATGAATCCTTCCATAGGCTGCCGCACTCTGCGGATCTGCCGGAGGATCTCGCTTTCCGGCTTGTAAAAATAGCTGCTTCTGATGGAGTCGATCAGGTCATATGCCTTTTTTCTCAAATCCTTGCAGTACTCCTGAAGGTCTTTGTCAATGATATCGTCCTTTTTCTTTCTTCCGTTTAGACGCGGCTTTGTGAAGGTCAAAAACAGTTCTCCGAAGTCCTTATATGTCTCTGCGCTGCGGATCTTTTCCATGGCTTCCAGATCTGCCTTGAGGGTCGGCAGGTAAAAATACGGTCCCCGCGTCTCAGACGCCGCCTCTTTTGCCTTCCTCATCATAGAACAGGCGGATTCCGCCACCGCCTTCGCATCTTTCAGGATCTCCTTCATCCAGACTGCCCGGTGAAGTTCTTTCTTCGTGCGAATCTGAAATCCCTGTCTTGCATGTGAAAGCCAGCCCAGAGGATCAATATGACTCCTGGAACTCTCATAGAGCCCGAGGACGTAGTCTCTGATGCGCTCATCGTTTTTTCCCGGGATGTAGCTTTCAATGAATTCCACGAAAGCATCACTCTGTTCGGTGTATGCCTCCTCCAGAACATCGTCCAGCACTTCCAGCTTCATAAGGTCCATCTGCCCCTGGTCTCCGATTGCAAAATTCGGATCCAGATCGAGTTTGTAGTAGTAATCTCTGATAAGATTGAGACAAAAGCTGTGGATCGTCGTGATCTGTGCCTTGTGGATCAGGGAGAGCTGCCGGATGAGATGTTCATTTGCCGGGTCCTCCTCCACTTTCTTTTCTATGGCTCTGCGGATCCTCTCCTTCATTTCATTGGCCGCCGCGTGAGTGTAGGTCACCACCAACAGCCGGTCCACATCCACCGGTTCCTCTTTTGACGATATCTTTTCGATGATCCGTTCCACAAGCACAGCCGTCTTTCCGGAGCCTGCCGCGGCAGACACCAAAAGGCTGCAGTCTCTCTCCGCTATGACCTGCTGCTGTTCTTCAGTCCAAGGCATCGTCTGCCCCCTTTCCCTCTGCTAATAGCTGCTTTGCCTCAGTAAGGCCGATCTTCTCAAGTTTCCTGAATTTCGTCAGCTTTGGCTCATACGCACATATACTTTTGAATGCACAGTAATCGCACGGCATTGACTGATATTCATACGGACGGATGGAAATGTCCCCGTCCATCATAGCCTCTCCGAGCTGCTTCATTTTTTCTTCCACCTTCTGGCCCAGATTTTTAAATTCATTTGTAGAGAGCAGAGCGGACCCTTTTTTGTACCCTGTTTTCGTCCTTGTGACCGGAAGGGTTACAATCCCGTACTCATCCTCCTGCTCCAGATGCTCCACAAGTCCGAAGTCTTCATTGACAACTCCCCTGAGCTGAAGATTTTTGAGAACTTCCATCTCAGGCTCCCCGTCTGTTTTCGGTGCTATGACCGGATCGTCCACGTGAAAATAAAACATGCCTGCCGGGATCATCCGCTTTTCCGGATGCTTTTTCCCTTCCAGTTCTAAAATGGCATTCATATAAACGACCAGCTGTACCTGCAGACCATTTAAGATTTTAGTAAAATCAAACTGCATATTGCCGGATTTATAATCAATGATCTTTAAATAAAGATTTTCCTCATCCTCATAGCAGTCCACCCGGTCGATCACCCCGGTAAACTTCATCTTCGTCCCATCCTTCAGGGAAAGATTTGCACAGGAGAGGCCGTCTTCCGCGGAAAATCCCAGTTCATATTCATACGGGGTGAATTCTCCCCTTTTTATCTGCTGTTCCACGGCCCAGACAGCCCGTTTTGCCATCCTCTTGATCCGCTCCTTTGTATATTGATTCCGGCTGCTGCTCTCAAAAATCTCCTTCTTATCCGGATCTTCATCCAAAGCACGCTCTACCATGGAATCCACAAATTGGTCCCGTTCCCGGTCATCTTCCCAGTCCCAGCTTCCTTCCTGCCCGACAAACTGCAGGGTCCGGTGAAATACCTGTCCCATATCCATAGGCAGGATCTCATGTACCAGCCGTTCCCGAAGCCGCAGTCCGTACTGAAGAAAATGGGCAAAGGCACAGCCTGAAAACTTTTCTACACGGGTCACGCTGTTTTCCAGTTCCTTACCGTAGAGAAGCGTTGTCAGATGTCTGTCCAGGTTCTTTTCCTCATTGTTGTAGAAATATGCATCCAGATACAAGGAAGCCAGCTTCAGTTCATTTAAGACTTCATATAATGCGGCCATCTCCTGATCCGGCTTTTCCTCACCGAGTTCCTGAAGTTTTTCAACAAACCATTCTTTTGCCTCGCTGACCGAATAAACGGCTGTCTCTTCCAAATCGCGGTCTCTTTTCAGCCCTGGAAACAGCTTTTCGATCCTTCCGATCAGATAAGAAGGGGCTTTGCTCTCCCCGGAGGAATTCATAGAAGCATAAGTCAGATACAGCTTTTCATTCGGCTTTGCCATGGCCAGATACAAATAGTACTGCTCCATATATGCCTGGTTTGCCGCCCCGGGGGCAAGGGAAATCCCGGCTTTTAAAAGTTCTTCTCTCTGAGAATCCGTCACGAGGCCTCCGCCCTTCGACGGTTTCGGCACTACTCCCTCATTGATGCCGGCAAAGAACAGGACTTTAACGCCTTCCACCCTCGTCCGCTCGATATCTCCGACGATCACCTGATCCAGTCCCGGCGGAATCACACCCACCGTCATCTCTGAGAGCCCGGTCTCCAAGACCGCACAAAATTCATCAAAAGAAAGCGCTTCCTCTCCGAGAATCTCCGCCATCTGGTCCATGATGTTTAAAACTTCTCCGTAGATCTGATCGTAGGTTTTGGCCATAGCCAGGGCTCCGGCCGCTTCAAATTCCTCTTTTTTTCTCTCCATCTGTCCCTGGATATCCAGAGTGAGAAAGAACCCGTGAAGGTGCGTAAGTCTCTCCAAAACAGTGATTCCGCGCTTCTTGATCCCTTCCTTGAACGGACCGGTCTCTCTCATAAATGTTTCTCTAGATTGGTTGATCTGTTTCATCTCTTCCTTCGTAAACGCCCGGCTTTTAAAAGGCCTGTTCCACCGGGCATATCCCCGGATGCCGGAAGCGATCACAAAATTCTCAAGGAGATCAGTCTCCTCCGGCTCAAGGGCAGAAAACCCTGATTTTAAATACCGGAATACCATATCATAAGAAAAATCCATCTGGATCATTTTCAGCGCAGAAAGAATGGTCTCCACGCATGGATTATTCCTGAGCGCTCTGTTCCCGTCAATAAAATAGGGGATGCCGGAATCCTCAAAGCATTTTTCAAGTTCCGGCTGATAAGTCTCTATGTCTCCGGTCAGCACGACCAGATCTTTGTACCGGTATCCTTCCTTCCTGACCAGATGTTCGATACGGCCCAGTATGTACCGGCTCTCCTCCTTTGGATTCTTAAGACAGCAGACTTTGATGTCCTTTGTCTCACCCCTGTACACATGAAAAGGATACCGAAACAGGTTCTGCTCCAGATGGCGCAGTTCCTCCGATCCCGCAGTATTCGGGTGCAGGATCACATCCGGCAGTATAGGGACTCCCTGCCTTACCGCCATCTCTTTTAATTGGGAAATTTCTTTTTTGGGCATGGCAAACAGCTCATAATCCCTGTATGGCCCTCCGGCACGTTTCTCGTCAATGGTAAACGCCGCCACGATTTTTTTGGCATACGGCAGCAGTTTCTTGAGTACCTTATTTTGTATGGGTGTAAATCCGGTAAACCCGTCAATATAGATCGTGGCACCTTTTAGCTTTTCGGATTCCGTGATCTTTTGAGCCAGTACGTCCAACAGCTGTTCCGATACCAGATAACGGTCCTTCATGTACTCTTCAAACTTTTCCAGGACCAGGACGATATCTTTCATCTTCAATGTCAGGCTGTCCCTGTTCTCAAAAGACTCCACAGCCTCCTTAAGCTTTTCCAGGGATACATCATATTGATAGGTTTCCGCAAAGAAAGACTTCATCTCATCGATAAAGCCCTGCTTTTCCATACCGGAGCCGAACACGAGAAGATCCTTTCGGCACTCCCCCATGACCTTTCTTATGACCATGGATTTTCCCTCGTCATTGAGCAGTTCTTTGGGAATATAGGAAAGCTCCTCAAACACTCTGTAAGAGAGACGGTAGAATCCAACCACGTCGATGTTCATAGTCCCGTGGTTCGGATGCCTGGTGATCAGCTCCCGCTGGGCATTCAGCGTCGACTGGTCCGGGACGAGAAAAAAGAAATTTTCATCCCGGTTCTCCATAGACTCTTTTATCATCTGTTCATATATATAATCCGTTTTTCCTGTGCGGCCTGCGCCCAGGACACACTGTAATGCCATCGGCTTCCTCCTGTCATGTCATTTTCTTTTTCGGCTTCTATTATACATGAAAACCACCGGCCGCTCTACATGGAAAAAATTTTTTCCGTACAGTTCTATTCTGCCTGTCCGGGCCATATACTATAATAGAATCTTTTTAGGAGGACCCTATGTCAGCAAAAACGAAAATCGTCGTATTTAAGGCGAAAGAACTAATCTACACCGGCATCTTTGTCTTGCTTGGAATCTTGCTTATCCTGCTTTTGATTTTTATGTTTGCTCCATCCAAGGAACATAAGAAAAGCACGGAGACTATGGAGTACATAGAAGGGGTATATTCCTCTCCTCTCACACTGGGAGAAAATGAGCTGGAAGTGGAAGTCACTGTTAAGGACAACAAAGTCAATCATGTTGCTTTAAAGCATTTAGATAAAAGTGTAAAAACCATGTACCCTCTGATCGAACCGGCTTTGGGTGAGATCAACAAACAGCTTCCAAAAGTAAAATCTGTAGACGACATCCAGTTTAATGATGAAAGCCAGTATACCAACACCATCTTGAAACAGTCCATCAAAAATGCCCTGAAACAGGCACAGAAATAAAATTTTGTATAAAAAAGCACAGCCATCGGAACCTTAAAAACTCTTTTGGCTGTGTTTTTCAGTGCCGGAACTTTATCATCTACAGTTCTTCGGCTTTAAAAGTTGTATATCCTTCATAGCAGTAGCTGTAATCAATGCCTTTCATATAGACTTCACGGGCAAGATCAGCAGAATTATCAATTCCTGATTTATTTTCAAGTGCCATACTGCACCTCCAAAAGTTAATGACTTCAGCTACTTAATTATAGCACTTCATCAAAAAGAAACAACTCTATTTGTCAGCCCTTTAAATACCGGCCCTTTTCCTGCCATTGCTGTGTTCCCTCGACAAGGTCAAATACAATGATACCCTCTTCCCCCGCTTCTGATGCCTCATTAGGGTCCTCCCCGGAACCCAGGCGGATCTCTTCGATCTGGACAGCTGCCGCAAAAAGACCGTTGCAGTCAAGCAGCTGAGCCTCTTTTCCTGTCTCATGCTGTCCTTTTACGAAGGATACAGACATCAGAAACCGGCCGTTTTCTTTATAGATTCCCTCCACATAGGACAGGCTTTCTGCCTCTTCGTGAAGCCGGAAGACTCTCACTTTCCCTTCTTCGTATTCTCTGGTTGTATGAACTTTGAATCTGTCTAAAAATCCCATCTCAGTCCCCTGTCTTTTTTAAGTTGATTATAATACAACCAGGAAAAAACTCAACGTCCGATTTGATTTATTTCAAGAAATTCTTCAAACTCTTCCATATTGCCTCCCAACTCCTGAATCAGCGGGATTATAAATGCAAGCCCCGTCTTTCTTCCATGCAGAGCTTCTGAGATCCTCGGATAGGCGATCCCCATTTTCTCCGCAAGCTTCCTCTGTGTCAATTCCTGACGGATCATCTCAATCTTTACCCATTTTTCAAATTCCTTATACGACTTTATCATTAGCCTCTCCTTTCCCTCATCCGACTGTAAGAAACTTACATAAATTATATCTCTATACGTAGAGATAGTCAAGAAAACGGTACAATTTTCCACAGTATTTTCGTTACAACTTCGTTTACACTAAATTTCATCTATGCTACAATAGACGAGTAAATTTGTTACACGCCAGAGAGGGAAAATACATGAAGTTTGCAGAAAATTTAAATGAATATCTGGACAGCCATGATATTTCCAACTATCGTATTTATAAAGACACAGGTCTGTCTGACAGTCTGATCGGATACTGGAGAAAAGGCCAAAAGCAGCCAACTCTGGAGAATCTGGTCATTCTCTGTGATTATCTGAACGTTTCTATTGATTACCTTGTCGGCAACATCTCTACCAAAGAAGAAAAACTGCTCCACTACTACCGCTGCCTGTCCCCGGAAAAGAAGGACGAAATAGATACCTACATGAATAATTCTGCCATTGACACATAGAATGAAGTGTGGTAGATTATCATTATTAATAATCCAAATGCTTTGATGAGGAATAGTAGGATATAGAAGGCATTCAGAGAGCCGCTGGCTGGTGAAAAGCGGCTGCCCGGTATATGTGAACTCGCCTCTGAGCAGCATGCTGAACAGCTAGTAGGCATCGCCGGTTCCAACCGTTATATTGGGAAGATATCAGTTGTTTCAACTCGTATCGGTAGTGAGTGCACGCGGTTATGGCGTGAATTAGAGTGGTACCACGGAGTGTCTATGACCCTTCGTCTCTATCCAGAAATGGACGGAGACGAAGGTTTTTTTTCGCCGTATCGCACGAGTGCAGTCTTATTTTTATTCTCAATAATGAAAGGAGATTTAATATCTATGAATTCAGAAAAATATAAACGCCAATACTTTATGCCTCCAAAAGAGTGTCTTGACTGGGCCAGAAAAGAGTACATAACAAAAGCTCCGGACTGGTGCAGCGTGGATCTTAGGGATGGAAACCAGGCACTGATCATCCCGATGAGCCTGGATGAAAAAGTAGAGTTTTTCAAATACCTGGTAAAGGTCGGATTCAAAGAGATCGAGGTAGGATTCCCCGCCGCATCCGAGACAGAATATACTTTCCTGCGCACCCTGATCGAACAGGACCTGATCCCTGATGACGTCACGATCCAGGTGCTGACACAGGCCCGGGAACATATTATCAAACGCACCTTTGAAGCTTTAAAAGGAGCGAAGCGTGCGATCGTTCACGTATATAATTCTACTTCTCTTGCCCAGAGGGAACAGGTTTTCAAAAAATCCAAGGAAGAGATTTTAAAAATTGCCACAGACGGCGCCAAACTCCTGAAAAAGCTGGCAGACGAGACAGAAGGGAACTTCCAGTTCGAATACTCTCCGGAGAGTTTCACCGGAACCGAAGTAGAATATGCATTGGAAGTGTGCAATGCGGTCCTGGATATCTGGAAGCCGTCTCCGGACTGGAAGGTTATCATAAATCTTCCGGTCACCGTTCAGCTTTCCATGCCGCACGTATACGCCAGCCAGATTGAATATATGAGCAAACACATAAAATACCGTGACAGTGTAGTACTGTCCATTCACCCTCACAATGACCGCGGATGCGGTGTGGCGGATACGGAACTTGCCCTCCTGGCAGGAGCGGACCGGGTGGAGGGAACGCTGTTTGGAAATGGTGAGAGGACTGGAAATGTCGATATTGTAACCGTCGCTCTCAATATGTACTCTCACGGCGTGGACCCTAACCTGGACTTTTCCAACCTTCCTGAGCTTACAAAAAATTATGAGTGCCTGACCCGCATGAATGTCTATGAGCGCCAGCCCTATTCCGGAAAACTGGTATTCGCAGCATTCTCAGGCTCTCATCAGGACGCCATCGCCAAAGGAATGCACTGGATCGACGACCACCATCCGGATTACTGGTCTGTTCCTTATCTTCCGATCGACCCGAAAGATATCGGCAGGGAATACGAAAGCGATGTGATCCGCATCAACAGCCAGTCAGGAAAAGGCGGTATCGGCTATGTGCTGGAAGAAAACTTTGGTTTCCATATCCCGGGCAAGATGAGGGAGGACGTGGGCTATACGGTCAAAGACGTATCCGACAAGCAGCACAGGGAACTGGTTCCGAAAGATATTCTGGATGTATTTAAGACAGTGTATGTAAACATATCATCCCCTATCGCTTTAAAAGAATGTCACTTTATCCAGAAAGACGGGGGTATTGAGGCCGAAATCTCACTTGAAAAATCCGGTGTGGATAAACTTTACCACGGCAGGGGAAATGGACGTCTGGATGCAGTGAGCAACGCGCTTCAGCGTCACAGTGATCTGGATTACTCTATTGTCAGCTACCAGGAACACGCACTAAACGTAGGTTCTAATTCAAAGGCTTGCTCTTATGTAGCCATTCAGCAGCCAAACGGCACTGTGGTATGGGGTGCGGGAATCCATGAGGATATCATTACGGCTTCTGTTCTCGCATTGATCAGCGCTGTAAACAGAATACAATAAGATGTCTGTAAAATAAATATTGAGCCGCGGGCAAACACCCGCGGCTCTTTTTCACTTCTTTTCATTGGCCACAATGATTCATTGTTTTAAAGTTTCTTTTTATCTGTCACCGTATATTCGGTGCCTGTGTCTTGTGTCTCTGCCATGCCGCCTGACAGGTCATTAAGCTTCTTCTCAATCTGTCCGCATCTGGCTTCCGGTACCAAGTACTCCAAAGTTACTTTTTCTGTGTAATCCGTTTTTATGATTGGAATGTCTTCGGTCTCAAGGAAATACTGGATCTTTCCTGCAGCTGAATAATCACACCCGGTCCTGAACCTGCGCCCAAGACCCATGGTCACGATCCCTGCGTCCTCCACGGCTTCCTGGGCAGCCTTCGTATATGCCCTCACGAGTCCCCCGGTTCCGAGCAGTGTACCTCCAAAATACCTGGTTACAACGATGACAATATTCAGAAGCTGATTGCCGGTAATCACTTCGAGAATCGGTTTTCCCGCCGTGCCGCTGGGCTCACCGTCGTCATTGGCTCTCTCAAGAGGTCTCTCAATGCCTGCACAAAATGCACTGCAGTGATGCCTGGCGTCCCTGTATCTGCGCTTTTCATCCTCTATCACTGCCAGAGCCTCTTCCTCCGAGGAAACCGGCACGGCGATCCCGATGAACCTTGACTTTTTTTCTATCACCAAAGACTGTCCTGTTTTCTGGATCGTATCATAGTATTCCTTCAATTTTCTCCTCCAACTCCATCACCGCATCCAAACTCTCAAAAAAAGAAATCGGTGTCACTTCATATTTGATCAGCAGCCGAATGACATGTTCTGCTTCCTGCCTGTTCAAAAAGGCCTCTCTTACCTCTTCTGTCTCAAGCACATCCGGCTCCCCGGTCGTTCTCTCCAGCGCAGCGCCGTAGCTTCCTCTGGCAGAATCATTCAGCATATAATAGGATACTACAAATTCGCCCCCATTTCCATCTTTCAAATAATTCGTTCCTAATTTCTCCTTCTTCATCTTTTGTTCCTCCTCATTTGTAAAAAAATCTATAACTCTCCTTAAACGTGATTTCAATAAGATACCCTTCATACGGGTGTGTTATTTACTTGTTATTTCTTATTTGTTATAATGCTAAACATAGGAGGGCTTACATGAACTTTAACAAGCAAAAAACAAAGCAAAAAAAGGATATCCTTTCTTCACCGAAATTACGGCGCAGTTCACACCTTACGCTTTTTTTCTATAAATATGCACTGGTTGTCATCATCGCACTGATCGTCACGGCCGCTGGTCTGTCCATAGGTTTCATCCGCGGAATTTTAAACAATACCCCGAATGTTTCTTTGGACTCGATCCACTCCAAAGGTTTTATCACGATGATTTACGATAAAGACGGCAATGTGACAAGAAAGTTATCTACCAGTGATTCAAACCGTGTCTATGTATCACTGGACAAGATCCCGGCAAATCTTCAAAATGCTTTTATCTCCATAGAGGATGTGCGGTTTTATAATCACAACGGTATCGACATGCGGGGCATTGCCAGATCCTTCTTCCTGGGCCTCAAAGAAAAGTCTCTGGACCAGGGCGGGAGTACCATCACTCAGCAGCTTGTAAAAAACAATATCCTCGGAATACAGCCTGAAAAAACTACGATCGAACGCATAGAGCGCAAGATCAAAGAACAGTCCCTGGCTCTGGAATTAGAAAAAATCACTTCGAAACAAAAGATCCTGGAAGAATATTTAAATGCGATCAATCTGGGGGAAGGCACATTAGGAGTGCAGACTGCATCCCAAAAATATTTTAATAAAGATGTATCAGATTTGACTTTATCAGAGTGCACCGTACTGGCCGGCATCACAAAGAACCCAACAAGGATGAACCCGATCACACACCCTAACAGCAATGCTGCCCGGAGAATGACGATTCTGAAAATCATGCTGGAAGAACATTATATCACAAAAAGTGAATATTCGGAAGCGGTGAATGATAATGTTTATGAAAGAATCCAAAAGATCAATGCAAGGCAGCAGAAAAATTATACTGCCAACTCTTATTTCGATGATGCACTGATCCTTCAGGTGGTCCGTGATCTGAAAGAAAAACTTGGATATGATGAGACAAAAGCCTACAATGCCATTTACAGCGGAGGTTTAAAAATATATTCTACTCAGGACTCCAAGATCCAGAGGATCGCAGATAAAGTGACCAATGACCCGGATAATTATCCGGCGGGTACAAAAGTGGCTCTGTCTTATTCACTGACAGGCACAGACAAAAATGGTAAGGAAGTCAGTTATTCGGAGAACGATGTGCTGAGTTATATGAAAAAGCATAAGCTTGGCACCAGTCTCATATTCGCAGATAAATCATCTGCCGAGAATATGGCCCGTAAATTCACCAAATCCTTAAAAAAGAACGGGGTCAGCGTGATCAACGAGCAGGTTTCCACAGTGATCCAGCCCCAGATTTCCATGACCATCATAGACCAGCGCACCGGACAGGTGGAAGCCCTTGTGGGCGGCCGCGGAGTCAAATCCGAAAACCTGTCTTTAAACCGCGCTACCGGTACAACAAGACAGCCCGGATCGACGTTCAAAGTACTTTCCACATTTCTTCCGGCGCTGGATACGAAAAATATGACATTAGCTACTGTTTACGATGATGCGCCGTATGAATATCTCGATACGGGGCGCCCGGTCCGCAATTATTACAAAGGCTACCGCGGTTTTTCCACAATAAGGGAAGCAGTCACCAATTCTATGAATATTGTGTCTGCCAAAACCATGGCTGATGTAACACCTGAAGTCGCCTATGAGTATTTACAGAAGCTTGGCTTTACCACCTTAGTTGATAATAAAACTACGGCAGACGGCAAAACCTTTTCCGATGTCAACCAGTCCATGGCCCTGGGCGGCCTGACTTACGGAGTGACCAACCTGGAGCTCACCGGTGCTTTTTCTGCCGTGGCCAACGGAGGCACATACCACCGGCCTTCTTTATACACGAAAGTTGTGGATCAGTCCGGAAAAGTACTCTTAAACTCATCTTCTTCCGGCACCCTCGTTATGAAGGAATCGACTGCTTTCCTTCTCACCGACGCCATGAAGGATGTCATCAAGAAAGGAACCGGTAAACCCGCCGCACTTTCCTCAGGAATGCCTGCAGCAGGAAAGACCGGTACTACGACCAGCGATTACGACTACTGGTTCTCCGGATATACCCCATATCACACTGCCTCTGTGTGGATGGGATATGACAGGAATACATCATTTTCTTCTGGCAGCCAGCACGAAAAAATTTGGAAACTTGTCATGGACCAGATTGTAAAAGAGAAAAACGAACCGATCAAAGAGTTTTCAAAACCAAACAGTATTGTCAAAGCCCGGATATGCACAAAGTCAGGAAAACTGGCTGTCAAAGGTACATGTGATCATGATCCCAGAGGCAGTATGATAAAGACAGAGTACTTTGCCCTGGGAACCAAGCCCACCAAACCCTGTGACATCCATGTGGCCATAGAAATATGCAAAAAATCCGGATATCCGGCCAACAGTGCCTGTCCGGAAGGCCAGCTTCTGCGGAAAATCTATATCACAAGGCCAAAGGGCAGCAAGGGAATCACAGACGATACACAATATCAGATCCCAGACCTGTATGTAAAATATATGTGCGGCCTGCATACTCCGGAATAATTAAGTTACCGAACTAATCCCTGATCCAAATAAAGATAAGAGCGTTTCTGACAGCAGAATCTGCAGTCAGGAACGCTCTTTTATATATATAAAAAGCAATCCCGCAGCAATGGCGGCACCACTTAGTATCAAGTTACCTGCCATACGGCTATTTTTTTATCTTTGGCTGGAAAATCAGGGACGCCAGATAGGAGAAGATCAGAGCTGCGGATGTTCCCACGGCTGCAGCTGTAAATCCGCCTTCAAACAGTCCGAGGAATCCGTGCTGGTCGATGGCTTCTTTCATTCCTTTCCACAGAGTAAAGCCAAATCCCGAGAGGGGTACCGTTGCACCGCAGCCAGCAAAATCAGCTATTTTTTCATAGATTCCAAGTGCTCCGAGCACTGCTCCTGAAATAACCAGTATAACCATGATCCTTCCCGGCTGGAGCTTGGTATTGTCCATTAAAATTTGTACAAGAATACAGATAACGCCTCCGACAATAAATGCTTTTACATATTCCATCTATACTTCCTCTCTTTCCAACAAAACTCCGTGCGCAATACCCGGCACTGTCTCACCTTCATTGAAGCTCGTCTTTGAAAGCAAAGCTCCAGTAGGTACAAACAAGACTCTGTTCCATCCGCCGTTTATCATCTTTCTTGTGATCATAGAGGACAGGACTACGGCACTGCACGCACATCCCGATCCCCCTGCGTGGGTATCCTGAGTCTCATCCTGATAAACTTCGATACCGCAGTCTCCGTGTACTTTAGAAATATCATAACCATTGTCCTTCAGAAGTTTAATGAGAATTTCTTTTCCCACCTCTCCCAGATCGCCGGTATAGATCGCATCGTAGTCATCCGGTGTCATGGCAAAATCATTAAAGTGCTGATAAATGACTTCTGCAGCCGCAGGCGCCATGCAGGCTCCCATGTTCATCGAATCTTTCACGCCGTAATCTACGATTTTACCGGTTGTGATGCCCCGGACTTTGATC
The DNA here is from genome assembly GCF_910574135.1 of Anaerostipes faecis. Classification (NCBI taxonomy): domain Bacteria; kingdom Bacillati; phylum Bacillota; class Clostridia; order Lachnospirales; family Lachnospiraceae; genus Anaerostipes; species Anaerostipes faecis. The sequence continues at coordinate 121,664 of NZ_CAJSYK010000008.1, forward strand.
GGACTTTTTTCTTTGGAGATTACGAATCCCCCGGCTCCGGTCACGGTCCATGTGGAGGACAGAGGCCTCTGGCTCCCGTATTCCAATGGGAAACGGAACTGCTTTTCCGCACTTCCGATATGACTGGAGGCAAGGGCCAATGCATAGTCTGCATATCCCGCTGCCACCGTCATAGACGCAAGAGATATGGATTCTCCTGCGGTAGAACATGCTCCGTACAGGCCAAAGAGAGGGAGCTCCAGGTCCTTGATCCCGAAGGATGTCGCCATGATCTGCTCCAAGAGATCTCCGGCAAATGCATAGCGTACCTGATTTTTTGTGATCTCTGCTTTTTGTATCGCAAGCAGGGCTGCCTGCCGCATGAATCTTCCTTCTGCCAGCTCCCATGTCTCCTCGCCGAACAGCGGATCGTCGATGATCTGGTCAAATGCCTGTCCGAGAGGCCCTTCTCCTTCTTTTTCCCCAACTACGGAGGACCAGCCTTTGAGATAAGGCGGATGTTCGAATTCCAGACTCTGCTTTCCCTTCATAACTTTCATCACATAACCCCCAATCGGACTAATATCATATAAATAACTCCCAAAATAAAGGAGGATAAGATTCCGTACAGAATGACCGGACCGGCGATGGTAAAGATTTTAACTCCGATCCCGAACACCTGCCCCTCTTTTTGATACTCGATAGCCGGAGAGGCTACAGAATTTGCAAATCCAGTGATCGGAACCAGTCCTCCCGCTCCTCCGAATTTTGTGATCTTTGAATACAGATTAAATCCTGTGAGAAGTACGCTTAAAAGTACAAGGGTTACTGTGACAGCCAGGAGAGCATCTTTCTCTCCCAGATGCAGCCAGTGCATCACTGCCTGTTTGATCCCTTCTCCGATCGTACAGATCGCTCCTCCCACAAAAAATGCACGGACACAGTTCATAAGACAGCTGCTTGCCGGCGTTACCTGTTCTACATATTCGTTATATTGATCTTTTGTCGGTTCATTGTGCATGACAGAATAAGCTCCTTTCGTTTGTGTAAGTATTTATGTCACAAGTAATAAGTTTATACGGATGAGCTTTTTTGCTCATCCGTTTCTGCGGCAGTCGCCGCAGAAAACCCTGGTTAAAATTTATATTCCGGCAGTATTCGCATGGAGATTGTTCTCTTATCTAAATATATTATTATCTGCACTTTCTGTGGCTCGTTGCTAACGCAAAAATTGCATCCAGCAGCCTGCTATTTTACCCAGGGCTATGGAATAGATGACGAATGGTATTCCGTCCCTCAGTTTCATTCTTCTTGAGAAGACCGGCAGGCTTTTGAGCATTTCGGCCAGTGCTCCAATGAGGCAGCCAGTGAAGATTCCTCCGAACAGTCCAAATAAGATCAGCAGCGGATATCCCAGCGGTATGTGCCACCGGTAGATAAAAACTGCTGTTCCCAGGACTCCGCCCAGGGTAATGCATGTTTCATACAACATGGCATGTGATATCGTTTTGGAAAGGCCTGCGAGTCTAGGCACAACTCCAATCATGCTTAAGAATGCCAGGAAGCTTCCCGCGATGAGTGCTCCTGCGGACAAGCCGTATATCACAAGGAGTAAGTTACGAAGAAACATCCTGCTCCTCCTTTTTCCGTCCGGCGTCGATCATCAGCGTGTCATTTACATCCCGCTCGTAAAGTCTCATCTGGACTTCAAATGGGGTCGGATCATCGGTAAGCTTGATTTTTCCCGCATGATTAAAGAAGATTACGATTCCTATCGCAAGTCCCGCTGTATAGGCCAGATGAAGAATCGTCGGTCCTTTTGGCGGCGTTCCCATGACCAGCTGATATACGGTTGCAAACAAATCGTCAATAGCCACATCCGTGTTATAGCTCATGATCGAGAAACTGGCTCCGAAAAATGCGACCAGGCATACACCTGCAATCTTTAAGTAGTGGGCCCATTTCTTTTCCTTTGTCACTTCTTTTAAATATACGATAAAATCTTCCGGGCCCATATTGACCACTTCTGCAGTTTTGTCGATTTCTTTGATCACTTCCACTGCTTTTAAGATGGAAATAATCTCCCGTTCGTTTCCGCGCTTTTTAAAATGAAAAAGCTTTGCTTCCTTCACTTTTTGTTCCATATCTTTGTCGGTACAGTAAATCGACGCTACATCTTTTATCTTTACATCCGGATTATGAATACATACACTGTCTTCCGCTTTGATATATACGGTCATGATGTTCCATCCTTTCCAATACTAACGTCCCGTCTTTTCTCTGCTCCTGATTCGTGTCACAGAAAAGAATCACCGATAAGACTGCAAGAACAATGATCAATGCGATCACCATCCACTGTTTTCTTTGCTTCATAAATATCACCTCTTCATTTTTATGAGATAAATTAGTTGTAGTATCTGTCTTTTTTTCAATTTCATTCATGGATTCTGTTCTTGCAGGAAAGGTATCCAGATGGTATCATTTAAGAAGCACATGTTTCATAAGGAAAGGAAGGATTGTATGGAAGAAAACGGTCTGACTTTATATAAATTGATGATTTTATTTTTAATAAAAAAAGTGGATTTTCCGCTGAGCAACTCACAGATCTCGGAGTTTATCCTGGACAAAGGGTATACGACCTATTTTAAACTCCAGCAGGCTTTTCACGAACTGGAAGACGAAGACATGCTGCGGACAGAACTGGTCAGAAATGCAAGCCACTATTTTCTGACAGAAGAGGGTAAAGAAGCTATTGATATGTTTGAATACCAGCTCTCCGAGCCTATACGGAATGACATTCTCACATTTTTGGCGACCAAAGAATACCAGCTGAGAGAGGAAACCAATCTGGAAGCCGACTATTTCCCTGCAAAACGCGATGAATATACCGTAAGGCTCAGGATCAAAGAAAAAGACAGCATGCTGCTGGAAGTCAACTTAAACGTAGTATCCAGAGAACAGGCCATCTATATCTGCGATCATTGGAAGTCCAATCACTCGGATATTTATGCTTATCTGATCAATCGTCTGCTTTTTCAGGACCAGAGCAGTGAGGCAGAAAAGAAGACCGATTCGTAAACAGAACCGGTCTTTTTTATTTCATAGGATTAGGGTGTCAAAAGACACATTAATAAATATCTGATTTTGTTTGTACCTTGAAAATTTAACACGAATTGGTTTGAGAATATTAAATTTAGAACAATCAACAGAAGGTGAGCTTGATGTTTTGAGTATT